>JAWXBT010000377.1:0-21175 GCA_034440315.1 bacterium | reverse complement strand
TATAACTAACCCGAAGGGTTAACAAGAAAAAAGATTTGACTTAGTCTCCATTGCCATATCTTGTGATTCGGCAAAGACTTTTGAAAAACACTATAGATGATGTCGAAAATATCAATTTCGACAGTGATGATTTTTATTCAACTCCGGCAAGTGTGGTAGTCGATGTAAGTAATTATTCTTGTGATGAGGTACCTGAGATTGAAATTAATTTAGATATGACAAATACATCTGTCAATAATTCTCTAAAACCGTGCGAAGATGCCAGGATCGAAGGAATGTTCTTCTGCCACAATGACACAGATGTCAACGTGGCCGATCAAAGATTTTTCTCAGTTTGTCAGCCGCAAAATCCTTAACTAAGATTGTCAATTAGGAACCTGAAAACTAAGTTTTCCATTTTGATAATCAACCAATACGGATTGACCATCTTGAATTTCACCAGCAACTAGTTTTTTAGCCAAGCCCGTCTCGATCTCTTTTTGAATTAATCTTTTTAATGGTCTTGCTCCATAAACTGGATCAAATCCATTATTCACAAAATACTCAATTGTATTATCTGTAAGATTTAATCCAATTCTTCTCTCAGAGAGCCTATCTCTTAAGCGATCGATTTGTATTGTAACAATCTTTCTTATTTCATCTTTACCAAGTGCATTAAATATAATTGTTGAATCAATTCTATTTAGAAACTCAGGTCTAAAGAAAGACGTAATAACTTTATTAAGCTCACTTTCCATCTCTTGCTTAGCAATTTGTCTCTGCGCGGGTTTACTATCAGACATCTCAGTAGCATATTTTAAAATATGCTGAGAACCTAAATTTGAAGTCATAATCAAAATTGTATTTTTAAATGAGACAGTCCGTCCCTGACCATCCGTTAATCGTCCATCATCTAAAATTTGCAGCAATGTATTAAAAACATCAGGATGTGCTTTCTCTATTTCATCAAGTAAAATTATAGAAAACGGTTTTCTTCTAACAGCTTCGGTTAATTGTCCACCTTCTTCATATCCAACATATCCCGGAGGTGCTCCAATCAAGCGAGCTACTGAATGTTTCTCCATATACTCAGACATATCGAGACGGATCATGGCTCTTTCATCATCAAAAAGAGCATCGGCTAGTGCTCTAGCAAGTTCAGTTTTACCAACACCCGTTGGTCCCAAAAATATAAATGAACCAATTGGTTTTTGTGGATCTTTTATACCGGCTCGCGCACGAATTACAGCGGCGGCAACTTCATTCACAGCATCTTCTTGTCCAATGACTCTAGATCTTAAAGTCTCTTCAAGGCCTAAAACTTTGGTACTCTCTGCTTGCATAAGTTTTGTCACTGGCACTCCTGTCCAGCGAGCCACTACTTTAGCAATGTCTTCTTCGTCAACTTCCTCTTTTAAAAGTACAGAACCGTCAGCTTTTTTGGCTGTTAGATTGTTCTCTGACTCTATTAATTTTTGCTCGAGCTTTATTAAAGTTCCATACTGAAGTTCCGCTGCTTTATTTAGATCGTAATCTCTTTTTGCCTTCTCAATAGATTGCTTTGTTTCTTCAATTTTATTTCTGATATCACGAACATTCTGAACAATACGTTTTTCGCCATCCCACTGAAGTCTCATTGCAGTGTTCTTTTCCTGTAACTCAGCGATCTCTTTTTCAAGTCTACCTAAACGCTCCTTTGAAGCATTATCATTTTCTTTCTTAAGAGCTTGCTGCTCAATTTCTAATTGCAAAAGACGTCGGGAAACTTCATCAAGCTCGGCCGGCATTGAATCAATTTCAGTTCTTAGCTTTGCTGCTGCCTCATCAATAAGATCGATTGCCTTATCAGGTAAAAATCTATCAGCAATATATCGATCACTTAATGTTGCAGCAGCCACCATGGCACTATCTTTAATTCTTACGCCGTGATGCAACTCATATTTTTCTTTCAAGCCACGCAAAATCGAAATCGTATCTTCAACATTTGGCTGATCTACCATGACTGGTTGAAATCTTCTTTCAAGAGCAGCATCTTTTTCAATATATTTTTTATATTCATTAAGAGTTGTGGCTCCTATACAGTGAAGCTCCCCACGAGCAAGCATCGGTTTTAGTAAATTGCTAGCATCCATAGAACCTTCGGCTGCACCAGCACCAACAACTGTATGAAGCTCATCAATGAATAAAACAATTTCTCCAGCAGATTCTTGAACTTCTTTAAGAACAGCCTTTAGTCTCTCTTCAAACTCTCCTCTAAACTTAGCACCAGCAATTAAAGCCCCCATATCAAGGGATAAAACTTTCTTTTCCTTTAGTCCTTCAGGTACATCTCCAGCAATAATTCGTTGCGCTAAACCCTCAGCGATTGCAGTTTTACCAACACCTGGCTGTCCGATTAAAACTGGATTATTTTTGGTTCGTCTTGATAAAACTTGTATGACTCTTCTAATTTCTTCATCCCGTCCAATAACCGGATCAAGCTTTCCTTGTGAAGCAGCTAGTGTCAGATCTCTGGCAAATTTCTTCAATGATTGATAAGTCTCTTCTGGATTTTGAGAACTAACTCTTTGAGATCCTCGAACAGATTTTAAGCCTGCTAAAATTTTGCTCTCTGTTAGTCCAGATTTTTGAAGAGGCTTTATGCTTAAAGCTGCTGCTAAAAGAATGTGCTCTACAGATATAAAATCATCACTTAATTTTTTAGCTTGTGCTTCCGCGTCTCTGAGTAAATTTAATAATTCTTGAGAAATACGAACCTCTACGGTATTAGAAGAAGAGGTCACCTGAGGCTTTTTAGATAAAAGATCGTCAATTTCACGCTTTATAGAAGAAACACTGGCACCAGAAGCTTCAATTAAAGAGTTCGCAATTCCATCTTTTTGCTCTAACAGAGCTGCCAAATAGTGCTCAGGAGAAACGGCTTGATGATGCAGTGCTTCGGCTTTAATTTGAGCATCTCTGAACCCTTCTTGGGCTTTTACTGTTAATCTATTAAAATCGAACATTTCTAGTCCTTTAAAAAATTCTGCTCTTTATTTTATAGTTATCCCAATAAGTAAATTCCGAATACTTTTCTATTGAAAACCTTCGGATTACGTAAAATATTTAATAGGGACAACTATTTATTGTCTCTCCAGGGGAACGTTAGTCCAAAAAATAGAGTTTCTTACGTAAGATCCTTTTTGGACTTATTATATAAGCACGATTCCTTACTTCTTCAACCTTTCTAATAACTATAATTTATAAGCAATATCAGACTATTGGGGGAGCTGTGATGACTTAATGAGTTAAATTACTAGGAAATTATAGACGATAAAAAGTCAGTGAATTTTACCACCTCCTTAATTTTTCATCTTGTTGCCTTTTCCCTATCAAGTTACCCTAACATAACTGGATAAGAATTACTGAAATGGATATTTATAGATTCTTTCATCCCCATCACAACCCTCGGCTAATCAGCACCCCCGTTCGTCAAGTTGAGTTGATAGAACTTGAGCAAGCTTCGGCAGAATTAAAAAAAGCACTCATCAGGGCCCAGCAAAGACTCGAAAAAAAAACAGTCTCTCCAATTATGCCAGGTCACTTTACTGACATGATCAAAGCCATGGATTTCGTAGCTAAGTCCCTTCAGACTTTGTGCGATGCTCATCCAGGAGATACAGAAAAAGAGCTTTCTGAACTTGCCCAGGAACGCGTGTCATGTTCGGGCTGGGAAGCTTGGACTTCCTTGATTCAGGAACAACTTGTAACTGCTGGACCGAATCATTTTAGATCTAGAACTTAGACGACAATCTGCATATTAATATCCTCCAAATACAACCCTATACCTAATTATATTTAACCTACTCTCGAATAGTTACGATCTTGAACTAATTCAGCGCAAAGTGCATCTTACAACCTGTATGACAAAATCAAACAACGACAAAGATAAAGACGTTCTTACAATCGAAGAAAGCGGAAAGTTTTTAACCGAGGCCGATTATACTGAACTTTCGAAAGAAGATAAAAAAGCTCGACGAAAACATCTTGATGAAAGACTTAATGCTATACAACATAGACAGCAAGTCATAGAAAAAGAACTTCAAAAACTTGAAAATAAATATTATCGAGTCTGTATTTTTGGCAGTGCTAGAATCAAGTCTGATAATCCGATTTATGCTGATGTACAAAAACTTGCCAAGCTATTAGCTGGACTAGGAATTGATATTCTTACTGGAGGTGGTCCGGGACTAATGGAAGCTGCCAATCTAGGAGTGCAAGAAGGAAAGAAACACGCCAAGGTGCGCTCCTATGGTTTAACAATTCAACTGGATTTTGAGCCACTACCAAACGCCCACTTAGATATCAAAAGACATCATCACAAATTTTCTTCGCGACTTGATGACTTCATGCGCCTCTCAAATGCAGTAATCATGACTCCTGGCGGAATCGGTTCAATTCTTGAGCTCATGTTTACCTGGCAGTTAATTCAAGTAAAACATTTACCACCACGGCCAATTGTCTTAATGGATAGTGTCTTTTGGAAGGGCTTATTAGAATGGATGAAAGATTTTCCATTAGCGAGAAAACTTGTAAGCGTTGGTGATTTTGATGTGCTTTCAATTGTAGATACACCAGAACAAGTATTTGAAATAATCAAAAACCACTACGACGAGTTTAGACAAAAACAAAAATAATTTAGCTCCGTCCTGCTCTGTAGAAAAGGATATATCTCTGTCACTTATAGTAACTTTCAAAAGTCTTTGCCGATATTCGATGATCCGCCTACACTAAAGCTATGGCGAATATAGTCTTTTCTACAGAGCAGGAACCTTCCTAATTTATCTATTCGCGATCAGAGGCTCTTTGTAAGGCTTCTAGAAATCTCCGTCGTATCTCTTCTTGACGCTCATGTACCGATGGATCCATACCTGAATCGTATTGAACAACCGAGTTTGGCATGTCGTGTTCATAATTATAGGTAGTCGTCGATCCTGCCTTTGATGGTTTTAAGTAACGAAGTTCTTCAAATGGATTATCGGAGTTGTCAGATACATTATTAATAGACTTTGTTTTAATCAAACCAGAATCCGGATCTTGCTGCTCTTCTTTGAAAGCTTCAATAACTGCTCGTTTTATTTCCGGAGCATAGGCATCAAGAACTTTTTTAGTTTTAACAACAGGAATTTCATGGATTGATTTTTCTAGAGCAACGGTTTCAATAACTGCTAGATCTTTTTTTAGATTAAGTTGATTTTGCTCAAATTCTGGCTTAATCGAGACAATCTTATTTTCATCTTTCTCAGGCTGAATAATTTTAGATGTTGGAATTTTTTGAGCCTGAATCATTTCCGATCCTTGAACTGACTTCTCGGTTGAGAGAACAGCAACCTTTTTTGAATCTGTATTTCGAGCAGCAGTAAAAATCACTAACAACAAAAGCATAAACGTACCTAAACCTAGGCCCATCATCTTAATAGATTTAAGACGAAAATCTGGAGCCAAAGTTCCGAAGCCCATTTCCTTTAAAAGCGGTTTTTTGTCAGCCACATGAGACCGAATTTGGGGCACTATTAAAGACTTTTGAATTATTGCTGGACTAGCTACATTCTGTTGAAGAGGCTCGCTAAGCTCTGTTTTAAATACTCCAGAAGCTCTCAATTGAGCTACAATTTTGTTTATTTCAGATGGACCAGATCCAAAGCCCACAGTTTTTTGCACATTATTTCCTACTTGAATTCTCTCAACATCTTGAGATCCAACAAAGCATTGAGGTCTAAAATCAAGTCGAGTAATTAATACAATTCGTCTTTTTATTAGTGCATCACTTAAAACTAGTTCAGCAAATTTTTCTTTCCAATTGAAACTTATTGGCTCAAAAGGATTATCAAAAATAATTACTTTGGTATTGGAGAATGTTGCAAATAAAATCTCTAATCGTCGTAATGAACATAGTGTCAACTTAGCAATTTGAATTGATTCAAATTCTTTTAAACCATAGGTTAAAAATAAAGCAGAAATTTGCTCACTGGAAAGTCCGGCTGAAATCAGAAGCTCCGTAGCAGTCTTCTCAGAAGGCAAGAAAGAACTAAAGCCTATATAAATAAAGTCGGATATTTGTGCAGTTTTATTGTTAAATGTAATAACAAATTTTTGACCAGACACTTGGCCAGAAATTGCTTGTCGATAAGTAATCAGATCTCTTTCGTTTTCTGCTCTTAGAACTGCAACCTTTGCAGGAAAACAATTTATACAGTCAACCAGCTCTCCATGTTTTGAAAGTTGTTTGACTACAAGTCTATCGTCAGATCCCATTTTTAGATGCTCCCTAAGGAGAGTGGCTTAGATACCCTTAGCTACAATCTTAGCCATATACTCTCTCAACCTAGGAGCTATATCGGCACGTTTCAGTCCGTACGCAATATTTGCTTGCAAAAATCCAAACTTATCTCCGGCATCATATCGGTCACCCTCAAAGGTATAACCCATAAAACCTTGAGCTTTCATTAACTTAGACATGGCATCAGTTAACTGGATCTCTCCACCTTTACCTGGCTTGGTTTCTTCAAGAATCTTAAAAATTTCTGGGGTCAAAATATATCGACCTACGATAGCTAAATGAGAGGGCGCATCTTTCAGATCAGGTTTTTCAACCATTACATTTAAATCATAGATTCGATCTGAGATTTTGTTACCTGCACAAATACCAAATTTAGAAACCTCTTCATCGGGAACTTCCATTAAGGCCACAACGGATTTCTGATGTTTTTCATAGACATCAATCATCTGCTTTGTACAAGGAACCTTAGAATCAACCAAATCATCGCCCAAAAGCACAACAAAAGGCTCGTTTCCAATTATGTCTTTTGCACATAAGACTGCGTGTCCAAGGCCCTGAGGACGCTGTTGTCGAATAGCAACAGCTTGGATCATGAGGCTTGCCTTACGAAGTTTTGCTAGTAAATCTGTCTTACCTTCACGCTCCAATTTCTCTTCAAGTTCAGGATAAAGATCAAAGTGATCTTCAACGGCAGCCTTTCCTTTTCCTGTAATAAAAATGACGGTTTCAATTCCTGAAGCAACCACCTCCTCAACGATATATTGAATTGTTGGAGTGTCAACAATGGGCAATAACTCTTTGGGAACTGACTTAGTGGCAGGTAAAAACCTTGTACCAAGACCGGCTGCTGGAATCACTGCTTTTCTTACTCGTTGTCCTTGAGTCATAACTACCTAAACCTTTTGAGTATCTTAATAAAGTAGCCATAAACTACGCAAAATTCGTGGATAAAAGCACCAAAAATTATGGCTGGATTCGTTAATTAACATAGGAACAGACTCGATACAATCTGTGAGGTTTTATGTTTCCCAGTAAGCATAGTAAGTCCAAAAAGAACTTTCCGAAAGAAAATCATTTTTTTGAACTTAAGATCCCCCGGAGGGATGATAAATAGTTATCCCAACTAAATGTTGTAAGTAAATCGAAGGTTTTCAACAGAAAAGTATTCGGTAATTACTTATTGAAATAACTATAGGTGAAAGATCTGGTAAGCCATTGCGGCAATAAATCTGGGCAATGTGGGTAAAAAGGCTGTAACAAAATGGAAAGAGTATTACTCGTAGAAGACACACCTAGTTTAAGAGATGTCTTAAAAATGGTCCTTGAACATGAGGGCTATCAGGTTGAAGCATGTAAAGACGCTGAAGATGCAATCCATTCTGTTGCTACTAATAACTACTCATTAATCCTCTCCGATTTTAAACTTCCCGGAATGAATGGAATTGAGTTCTTAAGAGAAGCTCGTGAAAAATCACCAACGATACCTTTTCTAATGATGACTGCATTTGGTTCTATCGATGTCGCAGTTGAAGCAATGAAATTTGGTGCAAATGATTTTATTTGTAAACCATTTGAACCAGATCAGCTTTGTTCAGTGGTAAGAAATATGGTCGATCAACAAAAAATTATAGAAAAAACACTCAACAGACAAACAAGAAAGAAAAGAAAATTCTTAACTGAAGATCCGAAGCTTAAAGAGTTACTGGAAAATGCAAAAAAAGCTGCAAAATTTGATACACCGGTTCTTATTTTAGGTGAAAGTGGAACCGGTAAAGAGCTTGTTGCTAGACATATCCATGAGCATAGCGTGAGAAAAGATGAAAAGTTTGTTTCGATTAACTGCGCAGCAATCCCACATCAACTTTTGGAAAGTGAGTTTTTTGGTCATGAAGCAGGATCTTTTACTGGCGCAACTCAATGCAGACAAGGACTTTTTGAGGTGGCAAGTAAAGGTACAATATTTCTTGATGAAATTGGCGACATGCCTCAACACTTACAAGTAAAACTCTTAAGAGCTCTTCAAGAAGGGGAGATTAGACGAGTCGGTAGTAATCACAATATTAAAGTAAATCCTCGAATATTAGCAGCGACAAATAAAACAGTCGACTTTGGTATGGAGGATAGTTGTTTACGCGAAGATTTCTATTACAGACTTGCTGTTCTAACTGTTAATATTCCGCCACTTAGAGAAAGGAAAGGGGACACCGAAAAGTTAATCAAGTACTTCGTTGAAGATTTCTCTGAAAACATTGCTAGAAAAGCTCCACAAATTGATGAACAAGCTTGGGAGATCCTTCTTAGATATCCTTGGCCGGGAAACGTAAGGGAATTAGAGAATGTTATTGAACGAGCAGTTTTACTTTGTCCAGAAATTTTATCTGCTGAGCATCTAGGAATTAATTTAGATATTAATTTTGATACAATCGAAGATATTATTTCAACTTTACCTGAAGTAGCGGAAAAAGCTTCGCGAATAGCGGAAACAGATCAAATCCATAAAATCTTACAAAGAGTCAGTGGCAATAAAAGCAAAGCTGCTGAGATACTAGGAGTTAGCTATAAGACCCTTTTAAATAAGATCAAAGAATATCAGATTCATTGATTTGGCAAGAACAGTGCAAAGAATGGATCTTCATGAACCAACTTCCATTCCTGTGGAGCACGGATAAGAATCTGTGCAAGGGCACTACTTTTTTCAACTAATACAACATCGGGACTCCATTTAATAAGCGTTTGGGCCCAATTATTCTTTAAGCGGTATAGATCAAATGACGCCTCATAGTCTTTAACTGGCACAAGTTGTGTTCGTCCATCAGTTGTAACTTTCATATTGAAATTAGGATCGGTTTCATATGCTATCCAACGACACCAACCACCATAATTAAAATGTGTCATTACTCGAATATGATCTCTGCCCGTTTTAAGTGATAAATCTAATGTTGGAATTTTTGCGCAAGCTTTAATAGGTAAATATTCATCCATGTAAGAGGAATTATCTAAAACCCACGGTGCGGAAGTATAAACATGAAATGAGATATAAATAAAACTAGCTGCAAATAATGGTAAAGAAAATCTTTTAAGATACAAATCTGTAATCGGCAATGATTTTCTAAAAAGAGTAGACATATTCCTAGAAACAATTGGTGCAGCAAAAATTCCATATAAGGAGATAAATTTCAATGCTCGAATTGACAATATTAATGCTGTTATAGCGAGAATTGAGTCTCCAGCTTTTGCAGATAATTTTTTAAAATTCTCAAATCTAAAAGATAGTGCAGTGCAAAATAATATCAGTAGCGGCACAAAAGTTTCAGCTGAAAGTCCTGGTTTAAATTCATTAATAAATTCTCGTAATTTTTTCGGCATTACTAAATAATCATAAATCACAACATAGTTCGCCAAATAGGATCCAGTGCTAGAAAATATTCCATAAGGAGACAGAAATCCTGCAAAAGAAACGAGAATTAGACCACCCCAGGCATAAAGTGCAGTTGAAGAATTTGACTTATAAAATCTAGGTAAGCATTGAAATACAAACCATAGAAAAGGCATCAAAACCCAATAGACATGAATGTTTGATAGAATTGCAGTTAAAACAAAAAATAATAAAAATTTAAAATCAAAATCCTTTTTGAAGCGACTCTTTCGAAGAATAGAAAAGCCGAGCAAAATTATTAAAAGACCGATTACGTGTGGTCTAACGGAAGTTACTTCTCCAACAAATGTAGCTAAGATCAGAAATGAGAGTAGGGGTACTATTGAACTAACTTTTTTACTAGTTTCTGTGATCACAATCTGCATAATGCCCATGCAGAGAAGTGCCATTATCAAACCTAAAAATATTCTTAGTCCGACGAATCCAGCAAAACTATAAATTTTAAAAAATATAATCTGAGCTAACCAATGGTAGTCAATCCACTCAACAGCAAATGAATTTATAATGTCTTGTCGCGGAACATCTCCATGCTCTAGTGTCCAAGCACCCCCTAACAAATGCCAACCTAAATCAGGATCATGAGTCGGCATTGCCCAAAAAGAGAGTCCAAAAAGAAAAGCGAAAATATAGAGCCAGGCTTTCATAATTAGAGTAAACATAATGCATGTTTCATCTCTTAAAAAGTCACTTATTCCATCTGATTTGTCCCATTCTTTCGATCATTTTAGTTGCTTTTTCTATATTTAATTTTGGTCCTGGAATTACTCCAGATAGCGTTCAGTACATCTCTGCATCAGAAAATTTCATTAAATCTGCCTCTTTTATCTCATTTGATGGATCGTCACTAATTAACTGGCCTCCCATGTGGCCCTTTCTGATTTCAATTTTTAGTTTATTTGGACACGATCCTTTTCTCTTAAGCGGCTGGCTCAATGCCTTTATGCTTGCTGGAACTGTAATTATATCTATCTCGATTTTTAAAAAATTAGAGTTTAGTTCAAACATTACTCTTTTAGGTTCTATTCTCATCACTCTCTCCTTACCACTTCTTAAGATTTCAGTGATGGCCTGGAGTGAAATTACTTTTTGCTTCCTCGTTACTCTATTTATCTTTATGCTTTTGAGAAAAGATAAATTTTCAGAGAACATTGCTACTTTATCTTTAATAGCCGCACTTGCATCGTTAACACGGTATCAAGGAATTGCTATTATCATAGCAGGAACTGCAATAATATTTACAAATACTAAGAAAATAAAACTGGCTCTAAAGTTTCTTTTTCTTTCCAGTATTCCGATAAGTATTTGGGGTATTCGAAATTACAATCTTTCTGAAACAATTTTTGGACATAGAATAAGTCCTGGTAATGAATTCACAAATAATCTTAATGATACTTTTGATGTTATTTCCAGTTGGATTTCAACCTCACCTTTTATCTCAGTCTTTGTAATAGTACTTTTATCCATTGGCTTAATTTCTGCATTTTTAAATAATAATCATCGTAAAGATTTAACTATTTCATTAGTGACTCTTCTTTTTTCATTGATTGCAGTTATGATCTACTCATCAACGCAATATCAAATAGATCCAATCGAAAATAGATTCTTGGCTCCGACATTTCCAATCTTTGTAATCCTTTCTTTAATTTCGATTGAGCGTTTAATTTTATTGACGCACTTTAGAGAAAACCTAGTTTGTATTTTTATTTCTCTTATTTGGATTGCCTCAAACGTATTCATTATCACATCACATGTAACTGATTGGAATTCACGCGGAGCCTTTGGGTTCAATCATAAAATATGGACTAGTTCCCCCTTGATTGATGAGATTCTAAAACTTCCCCTAAATGCCACCATCTTCAGTAATGCACCTGAAGCAATCTATTATCTTAGCAAGCGTAAATCTAAAAGCACTCCAACAAAAAGTGGTTATGAGCCTTATCTCAACTCTCTGAATAATTCAAAAAACAACTTTTTAGTTTGGTTTCCTTTAATGAAGAGAGATTATTTAATTGGAATTCCTAGCCTTCGTGCTGGGTTAAAAACAGAAGAAATCTCAAATCACGGTGTCTTAGGTCAAATTTACATAATCTCCCCTAAGTCGGATGAACCCAGCTCTTTTGCGCCAAAGATATGAAAATAACCCAGAAAAAAACAATCCTAATGGATCAGGTTCAAAAATATCCAACATTCTTCTTTGTAT
This sequence comes from bacterium, assembly GCA_034440315.1. GTDB lineage: Bacteria > Bdellovibrionota_C > UBA2361 > UBA2361 > J135 > JAWXBT01. The sequence continues at coordinate 9,241 of JAWXBT010000377.1, read as the reverse complement.
ATAAGCTTTTGAACTTATAACCAGCTAAGATCAATACATATTTCAATGATGCTTAACTGATACTTTCTTTAATAACACTTATATAGAGAAGCTTGTTTTTGTTTTGAATCAATTTCAATCTGTTTTAGCGAGGTTTTATGTTTGCTTCATTACCTTTATCCGATTGTCTTACCTTTCAAAATCTTTCTTATCGAAAGAACCTTATATTTAAGTTTCTTCCTTTATTTTTAATTCTAGCTCAAATTATTTTAATTACTCATAGCAGTCATGCCCAGTGGAGTAGTGGTGATTCTGAATACTGGCCAGAGTATGCCTATAACAATGGCGATCAACGAAATTTAAATGCAGCGGAGAAAATATTTACTTTTATTAAAGATTCTCTTGGGCCTCTAATTTTTGTGATCAGCGGACTAGCTGCACTAGGGGCAATGGCAATCGGAAAATATAGACACGCTGTTGGACTTGCCTTAGTAACACTTGTTGCAATTTCACTTAGATATTTAATTTCTATAGTTACAAGTGGTGGTGGAGCAATTTTCTTACTTATTTGTTTTTCCTTAGTTGTTCTTGTAAAATTTCTATGGACATCCCCAGATAAAGAATCAAAAGATGGTTCAAATGGTAAAGCTGATGCCATATTTGGAAAAGGTAAAGCTTCTCTGTCAAGTTCATCTTCTCGTCAAAGACTAGCTGCTCCGGGTGCTCTACCAGCAATGAATTCAAAAGCAAACTATGCAACAAGTGGCTTTACAAAGGGCTTTACTGGAAGCAATGGAAGATTATAAAAATAATTCAAAGCTGAGTTTCAAAAAACTTCTTCCTGAAATATAGTTCGGTAATGCCACACTGTATTTTAGAACATTCAATCAATATCATTGAGAAAATTGATGCTAAAATTTTCTTTGAGAAACTTCACAAAATCATTATTGATAGCGGTCCCTTTAATCTAAGCCAGATTAAAAGCCGAGTTATTGCACAGAATCATTATTATGTCGGAGATGGCAGTCCGAATAGTGGATTTATATTTCTTCAAATCTCTATACTTAGTGGCCGAGAACTCTTAATAAAACAAACATTAGGTGAGCGTGCCTTAAAATACATGGAAGCAGTCTTCAGTGAATCCAAAAATAATCTTAATTGCTCAATCACCGTTGAGATCCGAGAGATGGACAAAGAAACTCATTGGCGATTTGGAAGAAATATTTAAAGTAAATTTTTTCTCCGAATTGTTCTTAGAAAAAAGTCAGATTTAAAATAGCACTATTACACTCTAGAGATTAAGAATATGTAAGAATCTGAACAGGCAAGACATAGAGTCTCCTGCCTACATTAAAAAATGAAAAAGTAGGGGTTATCTCCCTACTTTTTCATTCAATATTAAATGTCAGAATAAAAAAATTCTAACATAATTTTATCGTGAAGCTCTCGGTCGAGATGGATATTTTCCACCAGAGTCTCTTTCATTATTGAGATTTCTATCACCTCTTGGAGCTCGATCTTCTCTTCTCTCTCTTCGAGCAGCACCATCAGAATATCTTTTGTTGCGCTCAGGGCGATCCGATCTTTCTGATCTATTGGAGCGTTCAGATCTATCCGAACGACCCTCTACACCTCTATCCAGAGGCATGTCGGCTCGAACCATTGCTGGTCGGCCTTCATCTGCAAAAACTTCTGGGAACATCATGGTTAAGAAACGGGCAGCAATCTCCTTGCTATCCATATCTATAACTGCCTTTTTCCAACTTTCATCCATTATCTCGATCGCACGAGTGTGGTTTTTTTGTTCGGCAAGAATTTGAAGAACTCCTGAGATTTTTTTGGCAGCAATGGCTCTACGTGTTGGAATCACGCCTTCAATTATTCGACTCTTAGTCATTCTTTCAATTTTATCTAAAAGATGACTGTGTGCTGGAGTAACGAAACTCATCGCAAATCCAGATTTACCACTACGAGCAGTTCGACCAATACGGTGAACATAATTATCAAGCTCACGAGGAATTGAGAAATTAATAACATGGCTGACATCTTTAACATCAAGTCCACGAGCAGCTACATCAGTACATACTAAGATCTTAATTTTTTTGGCACGAAACTTAGACATGGCTATTTCGCGATCACACTGGCTCATATCACCATGTAAACAATCGGCCTTGTAACCATGCTCTGCTAAATACCTTGTTAAATCCATTACCAAAGCTTTAGTTTGGCAAAATATCAAACCAAAGAAATCATCGGCTGCATCGATTAATTTACACAAAATCTCAGGCTTATTCTTTTCCTGAGTCATGAAATATGATTGCTCTACGGTAGCTGAAAGCATCTCGGTGCGATTAACTTGCACCATCTTTGGTTTCTTTAAAAATTGATCAGCAACCCTGCGTACACTTGGACTCATGGTGGCAGAAAATAACCATATATTACTATTATCTCTGGGAGTTTTCTCTAAAATTGTCTCCATGTCTTCACGGAATCCCATCGAGATCATTTCGTCAGCTTCATCAAGCACAACAACTTTAACCGCATCGAGTTTCAAAGTGCCGCGCTCTAAGTGATCAATTAATCTACCAGGAGTGCCGATAACAACTTGCATACCTTCTCTCAAGCCTCGCAACTGCTCGCCATATCCAGCTCCACCGTAAATTGGCAGCGATCTAATACCTAAGTGTTTTCCAAGAAGATTAATCTGTCCCGAAACCTGCAAAGAAAGTTCGCGAGTTGGGCAAAGGATCAATACTTGAACAGCCTTTAACTTTGGATCGATTTTTTCAAGAAGCGGAATTCCGAAAGCGGCCGTTTTGCCAGTACCAGTAGCAGCAAGTCCTATAAAATCAGTTGCTGCGCCTAATAAGATTGGCAGGGCTTGGGCCTGAATTGGGCTAGGTTTTGTATAACCAACTTCACTAATTGCTCGGGAAAGTGGCTCGCTAATTGTTAATTCACTAAATGTTTCCATATGGGGGTGTATCACATTGTAAGAGGTAAAGCGCGTTTGCTATAAAAATATTGAAACATCGATAATGTCGCTTCGTAACATATCGTAATTACATATGTTTTTTTGAATTCTCCAGCTTTACGTATTGAAAAAAATAACTGAGTCTCTGGTGCCAGCCACCTTGAGATTTACCTTGAGATTCATGATAACTAGAAAATTTCATTACTGATTTTGAAGATAAGGGAGAGCCAAACAGATAAACTATTTAAACCTCCCATTGTGCGAGTAGCACGAACTTCGTCATCGCACCTTAGCGGATGGGTGTAATACGAAGACTAAGGGTCCGCTGAATCATCTTGGCGATACTCGGCAGGAAGATACTATCTCCCAGCTTCAACATCGCTTCGAGTTGATGGCGATCGAAAACGATCCCTGTTCCTTCACCCAGTGGTTTGGAACTCAACGAGGCTTCGAGTTCCGAGAATCTTACGAGTGAAAGATCGCAATTGTTAACCCAAAGGGTTAACAAGAAACAAGATTTAACATAGTCTCTATTGCCATATCTCGTGATTCGGCAAAGACTTTTGAAAAACACTATATATTACAACGCTTTAAGATTATTAAGAATTAACTCTCTAATACCAGCTCCAGATATATCTGAACCAACAACTATCAACTCTTTTGGTTCTATTGAGAAGGCCTTAGAAATTATCTGGATCCGTTTTGCCTTATCATTTGCAGTAAGTTTATCTGTTTTTGTTAGAACAATATAAACAGGTAAGGCTTTATCAGAAATTCGTTCTCGAATCTCAAGCTCTTCAATTTGTGGATCTCTTCGAATATCATTTAATAAAAAAACTGCTTTGAGATTCTCACGATTTTCAATGTAATCTAAAATTAAAACATGCAGCTCGTGTTGTTTCTCTTTTGGTAATTTAGAAAAGCCAAATCCAGGAAGGTCTGACAAAAGAAATTCATATTTAACCTTACCTCCATTTGATAATGAAACTGCAAAAAGATTAACTTCGCGTGTTCTTCCTGGAGTATTACTTGATCTAGCCAAACCTTTTTGATTTGTAACTTTATTTATTAGAGTGGACTTTCCGACGTTAGATCGACCAATGAAGGCAACTTCAAAAAGACTTGAAGGAGGGAGCTGATCTACATGTGGTGCTCCGGCAATAAAGCGTGCTGAAAGATGCATGATTTTGAAATAAATTGAAGTTTACTTAAGCTTACCAACTCGGCGAGCCAGCAAAAAAAGATACAAACAGAATATGCCCCAAAGAACCGAATAAGCCAAAAACATCTCTGGGAAGGTATTAGGAACGATATCCATAAGTAGCCCTTAGGTTATGTTAAATTTAATTCTCTTTCTATTTTCTTAAGCTCAATCTTACCTGCTACCCAAGTCAGCAAAAACTGGAGCAGAATCATTGCTATCATTGAAACTATCATCGCATGCACAAAGGATGGATCCTTAAGTCCCCGATCTTGTACAACTTGCGGATGAAGCTGTGCGGCCTTTGGTAAAATCTTAACGGAAAAGACTACTAGTGGGACATTGATTGCGGCTAAAATACTAAAAACGGCTGCTTGATTTGGAATCTTGTCTTTATCTCCAAAGGATCTCAAAAGATTCAATCCTAAAAGAATCAAAAGTAAGATTAGAAAAGTTACTAATCTTGGTTCCCATCTAAACCAGGTATTCCATGCAGAGTGTCCCCAGATCATTCCAGTTATCATGACAATTAAACAAAAAACTAAGGCAACCTCACCGGCAACCTTTCCCAAAATATCCCAAAGAAAATGTTTATTTGAAAAATGCCCAAGTGCTGACATTAGTAAAATTGCCACGGAAAAATATGTGGCGATGGCGCAGCCAACATGGAAATAAAAGATTCTCTGAACTGGGCCCATTACTCTTTCGTTAGGCACGACCAAAAAAATTAAATAGTTTGCATAGAGAACTGACAAAAAAGTCAGAATAAAAAGAATTGCTTCAAAGACTTTGTTACGAAATAGAAACTTTTCCATGATAATATTTAAACTAATCTAAAATTACATGTTCAAACAAATTTACCCCTAGAGCCACATATATAACATCAAAAGCTAATAATATGGAGATCCAGGAACTTCCCCAATCAATTTTTCCAGAATCAAATAATGCTGCACTTAACTCCAAACCAGCAAACAAAATAGGAAAAAGAAGTGGTAAAAGTAAAAGAGGCAAAAGCATGCTTTTAAGTTTACTTGTCTGAGACATCGGTATCAGAATTGTAGAAACAGCGGAGAAACCTAGAGCAACTAAAGCCGATATAATTATCAATTCACATAAGATTGAAGGAATTGTAAAATTTGCAAGTATGACCAATACAAAAAATGTAACTAACTGTCCGATAAGACTTAAAACAACATTTGCAATCAATTTCGATAAATAAACCTTAGTAGAAGAAGTTCCAGATAAAAGTAATCCATAAATTGCATCATTTCTAAACTCATACTCAAAACTTTTAGAGATAGAAAGTGTTGATGAGAATATAAAAACTAACCAAAGAAATGTCGGGAACATTAAGTTCAAGTTACCTGGAGATAAGAATGCTGAGTTAATACCAACGGCAGTTATTGTACCTAATAAAAGGGACATTGTAAGGATTAAAACCAAGACTTCTTTAGTTCGAGACTCAATACTAAAATCTTTTTTTAAAAGTAATAATAATTCGGACATTAGCTGCAAGCCTCAAGATAAAGAGAAGAAAGTTGCGCCTCTTTAAAATTGCCACGAATATCTTTTGATACTTGGCCATGTTTCAGCACAACTACACGATTTATAGTTTCAGCCAGGCCTCGCACATCGTGTGTTGCAATAACTGTTAGTTTTTTATTTAAGGCAATCTTATTAAAATTTCCTAAAAACAATTCCCTTCCAGACTGATCTAAAGAAGTTGTTGGCTCATCTAGATATAAAAAACTTGCAGTTCTATTTAAAACTACGGCCAGAGCAGCTCGCCACTCATTTCCTTTACTTAATTCGGAAATTAGTTTGTTTTTCTGAGTTAAGAGTGACCACTCTTCGAGAATTAAATTTAACTCTTCAGATCCATCCCTAAGTCGCAAAAGCAATTTAAGATTTTCCAAAACACTTAAGGGTGCATAGAGTAGGGAGTTGTGTCCTAAAAAAGAAGATTCAAAAAGGGGAGGGCGATTTACTTCTTTGCCTTCTAACATAATTTCTCCCGAGCTCTTACTTAATAAACCAAGAAGAATTTTAATAAGAGTGGATTTTCCCGACCCATTTGGTCCGACTATAAGAACTCGATCTCCTTCTATGAAAGACAAAAAGATCTTATTTAAAACTTTAGTTAGGCCAAAATTTTTGGTTAAATTACGAAGTTCAAAAAAATAATTTTCAACTATCGTCATGAAGATTCAAGTTTTCTGCAATTTTTCAAGTGCCTGGGCCAAATCAAATCTAATTCTTTCACGCATTGTTTGATATTCCCCTTCGGCTATCTTCTCTGTTTTGTAGTCAAGCTCCAAATCTTTAAGAATCTGGATAAGCCGCTCTTTTTCTTCCTCTAGAGAGGAATTAGATCTTGAAGATGGAAGTAGTCCAGCTTTAGAAAAATGTGGTCTGACGAGAAACCAGGCCGAAAACAAGGCAATGATAAAAAAAAGTAGTGTTAAAGAGTTCATGTCTCCAGTCCTTCAATTTCTTTCTTTCTGTTAGGAAACAGAACTACGCCTGTTCCAATTAGCATTATTAATCCACCAACCCAAAGCCATATTTGAAGCGGATTAATAAAAACTTTAAAGGATGCCTTTCCTCCATTTGTATCATCATAGCCGGCAAGTGCCACATAAAAATCTTCTCTAGCTCCCATCCTAAGAGCTACTTCGGTAGTAGTCTCTTGAGATTTTTTGTAAAATCTTTTTTCAGGATGAATTACTTCAATTAAATTTCCATTATCTTTATTGTATAGAGACATCTGAGTTATTAATGATTCGTAGTTGTCATTTGCCGTAGTAGAGATCTCATCTAAAGTAATCTTGAATCTACCAATTTCAATTGACTCACCTTTTATTATACTAAATTCTTTTTCTACTTTATAAGCCATGGAGGAGGTGATGCTTATAGCAGCCATGACCACTCCAATATGCACAAGGTAGCCACCATAACGGGCTCTATGTCTTCTAAGCAGATCGGCAGATGCTGCTCCAATACCTTTCTCAGACTTACTAGCTCTTACTGCCTTCATGCCACGATAAAATTCAACAACAATCGTCATTAGGGCAAAGAAAGAAAATACATAGGCTGCTAGTGGATAAATCTCTCTAATACCAGCCCACAATAAAATCACCGTAACTAGCAAAGAGCTAATTGCCGGAGCAATGAATGCCCGTCTTAAATTCGAAAAGGTTGCCTTTCTCCAAGCTATCATGGGCCCAATGCCCATAAAGAAAATCAATAGAAGAAAAAGTGGGACGTTTACTTTATTAAAAAATGGAATGCTTACAGTTTGCTTAGTTCCTGTAACTGCTTCGGAAAGAATAGGGAACATAACTCCCCAAAGTGTAGCAAAGCAGATACTAAGAAATAAAAGATTATTTACTAAGAAAGCGGCTTCCCGTGACAAGAAACTTTCTATGAATCTCTCTGATTTTAGTTCCTTCCATCTTACATAAGTTAAAATAGCAGCAGCTAAAATTACAATGGCAAGATATTGTAAGAAGACTTCTCCAACATCTGTTTCTGCAAATGCATGGACACTTTGCACAATTCCAGATCGAGTTAGAAAAGTTCCAAAAATTGTTAACGAATAAGTCAAAACAATTAACCAAACATTCCAAGTCTTAAGCATGTTCTTTCTTTCTTGCACCATTACCGAATGAAGAAAGGCAGTTGCTGTTAACCATGGCATAAAGGAAGCATTCTCAACTGGATCCCAAGCCCAAAAACCGCCCCAACCAAGCTCGAGATATGCCCAATGCCCACCAAGCATGATTCCAGCGGTCAAAAATCCCCAACCTATTAGTGTCCAACGTCGTGTTAATCTAATCCATTCATTATTTAGTTCCTTTGAAATCAAAGCCGCCAAGCAAAAGGCATAGGGAACAGTAAACATTGTAAAACCAATGTAGAGCGAAGGCGGATGAATCTGCATGTAAATATTTTGCAGTAGAGGATTCAAGCCATTTCCATCTGGAGGAATAAATGGCTGACCTAGGAAACGAAATGGATTAGTATAAAAAACTACAACTGTCAGAAAGAATGCTACGGAAGCATTAAGCACCATCAAAACCCAAGGAGATAGTGCTACGGGATAATGTCTAATTCTAACTGCAACAATCGTAGCGGCAGCAGCTAAAAAGAAACACCACAAAAGCATAGAGCCATCCATGCCACCCCAGATAGCACTGAAACGGTAATTACTTTCCATGGCACGGTTAGAGAATTGCCAAACATATGTTACGGAAAAATCACTAATGTAAAAAAGATAGCCCAAAGATGCCAAGGCTATGCCAACAAATATTCCAACCAAAATTGTTGCGTTGCGACATGTTAAAAGCCAAGAAGACTTGCCAGTCCTGCCTGCTAGAATTCCTGAGATAATTCCGATGACTGATAAAATCAGTGCTAAGGTTTGTGAGAAATGTCCTAGTTCTGCCATTTGAGGATTCTAGACTTTATGAGAATAATTCTCAATCAGTAGAAAACTGACTTATATCTTATATAATCTAGAAAAATTACTGATTTTGCTTTAAAGGATCGGGTGGTTCGTACTTAGAAGGACATTGAGTTAAAAGATTTGAAGCATAAAGAACCCCATTTTCATACCGACCGTCTATAATGACATCTCGACCAGCAGAGAACATATCTGGTCTTAGCCCCTCATAAACAACAGAAACCGTATTTGACTCAGTTACCTCAGGAAGCTCCTTACCAGGATCCTGAATTCTAAAGGAGAGTTTCATTACAGGCTCTGTAACGTAATCAAGTGAAAGAGTAGAAACACGACCACCAACCCGTATACGAGTCATATTTTCTGAGCTCTTCAATAAGTCCGAAACTACCAATACCTGGGCAGCACTCTCCTTAGTAGCTTGATAAACCATAATTACAGCTACAATGAAGGCTGCTGCAAAAAGAGTTAGAAATTTTGAATTCATAAAGTAATATAGTAAGTCCAAAAAGAAATTTCCAAAAGAAAATCTTTTTTTGGACTTATTATCCCCCGGAGAAATGATAAATAGTTATCCCAACTAAATGTTTTAAGTAAACCGAAGGTTTTCAACAGAAAAGTATTC
>JAWXBT010000376.1:0-4425 GCA_034440315.1 bacterium | reverse complement strand
CTGCCAGAGGTTATCTACTTAGAAACTTGGATAGCTGGAGTTTCTTCTTTGCCACTTTCTATGATCTGTTCAAGGTCCTTGCCGGCTAGGGAGTAAATTTCGGATTCAAAATAAAATCTCTTAAGAGATCCTAACAGTTTTTTGTCGCTGTCAGTTGATGTTTCATATAAAGAATTAATTTCATTTACAAGGGCATTAAAAGTTGGATGAAAAGATTTTTTTGGAAACGATTCGTTGAGTTTATCTTCATAGTCCTGACCACGATCGATTCTCATTTGGCCACCATATCTGTATAGAGCATAATCTTTGAGACGTTTAGCAAACACATCATCTTGTTTGCCATTTACCTCATAGTTTGTAAGTCTAAAACGACCCAAGATACGCTTTGCATCCGGAATTGTTAACTCAGTCTCCCCTGCATGCCAAATCAATTGATTTAAAGCCTTTATATTGGAAAAATCTACCCGATAGATGTGCTGCTCAATATCGCACTCAGTTTCTGTAAAGTAGTTACTAAGATCTACTTTGGAGAACTTTTCCAAAGCATTGTTAGCGACGGAATCCCAATGCTCATCGGATATTAAAATTCCATCGCTGAATAATGCACCCGAATCAATCTTGGCCATGCGCAGTGACTTTCGCTTCTTTTCGAATGCATCCAGATCGACCCAAAGTGAATATCTGTAGTTTGAATCAAGAAACATAAATGGAGATTTAGTGAAAATTTCTTGAATTGATAAGTCATACTGAGTATCCAATCTGTATATGATTTTACCTTTGTTTTTATGTGGAACTTTATGTATTTCGCCAGCTTGGTAAGGGTTGAAATCTACGACATTAATATTAAATTTTGACCGATAAGTTTTAGCAAGCTCGATGGTTAGCAAAACGTCATCTTTACTATTGTGTGACTGGGATCCTTCTAAGAGCCCAAGTGCTTTAGTTACTGATTCAAGCGAAAGAGAAATTTTTTCTTTACCGTTTTCTTTTTGGTTTTTTCTTTTCTTTTCAGATTTTATTCTTGGAAAATCTTTATTTGTAATTGAAAGATATTGAGTTAATAAAAAAAGGTCTGCTTCACGGACATTTTTTTGATAATATGGATTAAGGCCATTTCTGATAAATGAAGTTCTTAGAAAATTCTGATCGAATCCAAGGTTGTTAAAACCAATAATCGTAACCTGTTTAGATTGGCTTATTATGTCATTAATGAAAGCCCAAAGTTCATACAGCACCTCCCTCTCCCCAGATTTGGTATTTTTTTGATGTTCAATTACATCTGTTTTATTAGCCAAGATGGCTCCAGCTCTTGGTAGTTGCAATCGACCGATCTTTATTTCACGAGAAAAGTCATTAATAACATTAAAGTCAGAATCAGTTAATATATAACAAAGATTAATGATCTGACCGTATGGATCTTTATCGGTGGTTTCTAGATCATAGAAAAGACAGGATTTCTGTGGGATATTTTGCATGAGATCACTCTAGCATACTGATAGTTATGTGAATAACTTGTAAAAAACTCTGAAGGAAGGTTATTTTGAGACGTACTCATAAGCTTCCTTAATAAGCTTAGTTTGCTCAAAAATATGTCTTTTGTTTGATCCGGCAGCAGTACTTGCACCTTCAGGACGTCCAAAATATTTTAGAGTCATTCCAATTTCTTGCCTAAATTTTTGATCGATGTATCTCCAGGCCCCCATGTTTTCTGGCTCTTCTTGAACCCAAATAAACTTCTTAGCTTTTGGACTCTGTGCCAGAGCTTCCTTAATATGTTTAGCCGGAAAAGGATAAAGTTCTTCAATACGAATAGTTAGAATGTCCTCGTTTTTTGTTTCTAGGAGAATATTTCTCAAATCGTAAAAGACTTTACCAGAAGTAAAGATTATTGATTTTGCCTTTGCAGGCTCTGCTCCTTTGCCAATTAGAATTTCGAAGAAAACATTCTGAGTCAGATCTTTAATTTCACTTGCAGCAGCTGGGTTTCTTAAAAGACTTTTTGGAGTCATAATTACTAGCGGTCTTCTAAGTTTTGACAGTCCTTGTCTTCTTAATAGATGGAAATATTGTCCAGCATTTGTTGGCATGCATACTGACATGTTTCCCTCTGCGCAAAGTTGTAGAAATCTTTCGAGACGTGCACTTGAATGTTCAGGCCCCTGCCCTTCATAGCCATGAGGTAAAAGTAGGACTAAACTGCATAATTGCCCCCATTTTGCCTCTGAGGCAGCAAGGAATTGATCAATAATAATTTGCGCGCCATTTGCAAAATCACCAAATTGGGCTTCCCACATGGTCAATGTTTTTTCGGCAATACTTGAAAAACCAAACTCAAATCCCATTATGCCGTATTCAGAAAGAACACTATTGTACACTTCGAACTTGGCTTTATCGGAGAGTTCTTTAAGGGGATAGTAAAGCTCTCCAGTTTCATAGTGCCGTAGCCCTAAATGTCGCTGACTAAAAGTGCCTCTTATACAATCTTGTCCACTGAGTCGGACGTTAATACCGTCGAGTAATAGCGCACCAAAAGCCAGTGCTTCACCGAAAGCCCAATCTACCCCTTTGCCTTCATCTAATGTTTGTATCCGTGTTTCTAAAATTTTTACAAGTTTAGGGTGAGCCACAAATCCATTTGAGAAATTACGAAAACGATTGGCGATTTGTTTAAGTATCGGAAGTGGAGTCGTTGTGTTTGTAGCGGTGTTGTAAATCCTACCATGAAGTGAACAAGCTTCCGTAACCAGATTAGGTTTTCTTGTGTTAAAAGTAGAATCAAATGATTGAATATATTGATCACTCATTCCATCGATATTTTCTTTGTTTATTACGCCTTCAGATATGAGAGTCTTACTATATATTTCAGAAATTTTTTCCTTCTTTCTAATCTCGCTATACATTACTGGTTGCGTATAGCTAGGATCGTCGGCTTCGTTATGACCATATTTTCTATAACAATAAAGATCTACGACCGCATCTTTCTTAAATTTCTGTCTGTATTCAAGGGCTGTACGAATTGCCCAGCAGCAAATTTCAGGATCTTCTGAATTTACATGAAATATTGGTATTTGAATTGCTTTCATCATTTCACTTGAATATGGACAAGATCTGCTTTCTTCTGGATAGGTAGTAAATCCAATTTGATTATTTACGATTACGTGAACAGAGCCTCCAGTTTCGTAACCATTTACAAGGGAAAAGTTCATAGTCTCCATGACCACGCCCTGGCCAATTGCTGCTGCATCACCATGTATAATGAGAGGTAGTACGGAAAGTCGGTCTTCATTATAGATTCTATCTTGTTTAGCTCTACAGATGCCCTCAACAACTGGGTTTACAACTTCAAGATGAGAAGGATTGCAGGCTAATGTGAGCTTTAGGCTGTCACCGTTTTCAGTTGTATATATTGATTCATAACCCAAGTGATACTTAACATCTCCAGATCCTAGAGAGCTATAAATGCTTTGATCTTCGAACTCGGTCAAAATATCAAGAAGTGGTTTTTGTAGAACATTAACTAAAACATTTAGTCGTCCTCTATGAGCCATTCCAACAACGACTTCTTTAATTCCAGCACGTCCACTGTTTTCAATAAGATAGCGAAGCATTGGAACTAAAGTTTCACCACCTTCAAGTGAGAATCTTTTATGACCAATATATTTTTTATGAAGCTCATCTTCAAAATGTTCGGCAAAAAGCAGATGTTCAAGAGCTTTGATTTTCTGTTTTTGAGTAAGACAATAATTTTGATTATTTCTAAATTCAATATTTTCTTGAACCCAATTTCTTTCCTCAATATTGTGTATATGGGTAAACTCAACACCCAATGTGTTCGAATAAAGATCTTTTAAAGTTGTAGCAATGTCTCTTAGAGTCATTGAGTCTTTTCCCAGAAGCTTCGAGCAGAAAAAATCTTTTTGCATTTCAGAATCAGAAAAACCTAGAGATTCAATATTAAGATCCTCAGCTTCAGGTCTAGGAATTTTACAATTTGTAATAGGACTAAGATTAGAAATGAGATGTCCCCTGTCTCTGTATGCGGCGATTAGCTCAGTGACTTTAGCTTGATTTTGAAGTTGTTCAGGGGCAGTGACTAAGATTGGACTTGATATCGTCACAGAGGCAGAAGCGTGTCCATTGGAAGATTCTAATGAAGTACTCTTTTTTTGATTTGAATTGTCAATAAGTTGATCGAAAAACTTTGCCCATTTTTCCGATACTAAACTTCTGTCAGTTAAATAAGATTCATAAAGATCTTTTACAAAACCCGAGTTCTGTCCAAAATTTCCAAAAATCTCTTCAAGTTGATGAGTCATAATATGTTGCAAACCTATAATAATCTTCGAATTATCCTGACCTCGTAATGTAACGACACAAGCAAAGTGTATCTAAAGCAGGGCTAATCAGCAATGCTTGGGTGTATAT
>JAWXBT010000375.1:0-6499 GCA_034440315.1 bacterium | reverse complement strand
GATAATAAATAGTGTTTTTCATTTTCAAAAATCATAGTTAACCCGAAGGGTTAACAAGAAAAAAGATTTAACTAAGTCTCCATTGCCATATCTTGTGATTCGGCAAAGACTTTTGAAAAACACTATATAACACAGGTTTTTTCGGGCTCTAAAAATACCGCCTCCTTAAAAGATCTCACCCTTTTAGATCGGAACGAGGCGGCTTTTTTTGATCAATTTCTTATTCGGTATTTTTGGGCTTTTAATTTGTGATAGGAGCGGTTTTTCTTACGCTTAAAGACGATCACGTTTTTCGCTGTCAAGAGTTTTTGCAAGAAACTAGCCTTTGAAAATTCGTCCCTAAGGGGCCTGTTGCAAAACTAAAAGTTTTATCTACTTTATTTATTTTTTATTTATTTAAGATCCGCCATTATCAAAGTTAAGGGTAAAGGTGCTACCAATATTCTGTTTAGATTCAACAGTGATTGAACCTTTAAGAAGTTTAGCTGCTTGAGTAGCGATTGTGAGTCCAAGACCGATTCCGTCTTGGCCATATGCGTCCCCTCGACAAAAAGCATTGAAAATTATTTCTAACTGCTCAGCTGGAATTCCATAACCTTGATCTGAAACATAGATCTTCCATTTTTTACTGTTACTAGGAAGGTCTGTGCCGATTTTTATTGCCCCCTTAGAGCTGTACTTAATTGCATTGCCAATTAAGTTTACCAGTGCAATTGAAATAATCTCTTCATCTGTATGAACAGTCGTATTAGGAGGTATTAAGATTTCAAGACGAAGATTTTTAAGATTCGCTTCAGATTTAAAGGTATCCATGATCCTTGATACTAAGGAGGTAAGATCCACTGGCTCAAATTTTGGCTGTGTGGGTTGTTTCCTTAACCGTTCTGCAGAAAGCATCCGTTCCATTCCCTTAACGGTTTTAGAAATAGAGAGCTTTGCTGATTCAATCCATTGAATTTCCTCCCCGAGATCCGGGTGGGTCATCAACTTTCTTGAGGTAAGATTTAGAGCAGAAAGAATTGAAGTTAACCCGTTACGCAGATCATGTGATAGGAAGGCCAAAAATTTTACTTCCTTCTCCGCGGCGTCTCTCAATCTCGTACTTAAGAACTTAATAAAAGTACTTGTACCCTGGTGAACAACAATATCAATTCCTGCGGAAAGTGCTGCTACTTGGGCTGTAGAAAAGTTTCCTCCTAAGGCAACTCCTACTTCGTGTAGTACGACCTCTCTTAAGATTTGGTACTCAATTAAAAGCTCTTCGAAATTATAATTCTCGTTAAATCTCTCTTCACCGTGAATTCCCGTAACATCAACTAATATTTTTGTGGTTGTATTTTTGTCTGAGGCTAGTGCCTCTACTAAGCGATCGAGAATTAGCGGAATACTATCTCGAACCTCATTGATCGTAAGATCTTGTGCATTAGGAAGCTCTTTTTTTACAATCTCTTGCCAAGTTTGCAAAATGGACTGTTTCTTTGATCGCAATGCTTTCGCAACTTCTGGCATCGCAACAAATCTTAAAGCTTGAGAACCTTCAAAATAAACTTCTAGGGGCTTTTCCAAATTGATCCTTTAATCGTTATACATTCTGCGCTTTCTTAAATTCATGAGGAAGAAGCAGTGTCTTAATTTCTCCTCTATTTCAGAATGATGCACAAGTAAGCTAAGATATTCAAAACAAAAGTGGTTTTATAGTAAAGTTCAAAAGTCTTTGCCGATATTCAACGTTCCGCCTACGTCCCTTCAACAAGCTCCCTTCGACAAGCTCAGGGCTTCGGCGGGATATAGTCTTTTCTAGAAGTTTTGCCTCATTTCATTCGACAAAGACTTCTGAAAAGCACTATACAATAAAATTAATTGGAGGGTGTTTTTAATGGGGAAGACTCTGCTGTGAATCTTCCAAAATCCGTGAGCACTTTTTATTTGACCTTCTGTTCTGCAGCCCGACACAGTATCGAACACAACACAGAACCAACCTCTAAACAGTCGCGATCTCAACCTCACGAGAACGAGCCCTGGATGCTCCGATCTTCGCTCGATCTGCCAAGGTTCTCGAGACCGCAGCGATCTGATTGCCTTGAAGATCCCTTGCCAGCACGCCCCAGTCGAGGACCTGAATTCTCACACGACGCCCCTTCATCAACACAGCGAGTCGAACGTGATCGTAGAACCCGAAGGAAGTCAGCTTGCTGGGATCGGCCGAGATTTCGAAGTGATCTTCCAGCCAATCGACGGCATTGCCTTGGAGGGCAGAAACTCCTCCTTGGAAAGTGCAGTTGCGGATTTCGCAGAAGAAGACCTTCTTGTAGATTTCCTCCACCTGACCTGCGGATCGGGAGGGGAAGAGACTTGGAGCCCAGCCATGAAGAACGTTGCGGGTGATCCTTCGACCACCTGCCATTTCCTCACGCAGCCCCACGTTCATCGCTGTCAAAAACAGCGGGATTCTCGGGTGTAAAACAACACCCTTTTCAGCCACAGCTTTGCCAACTTTTTCGAGTTGATCATAGCTTACCGGTACACTCATGCGCTTAAACCTCTCTAAGCGCTCACCTTCTATGGAGTTGAAAAGAACACAGCAGAGTCAAAATATGTTTTAGAATAGCTAGGAAATAAGATCAAAGGAAAAATGAAAAAAGTGACTGATATTTTTTTTAAATTTAGCTTATTTGTGACTTTCTCCAGCAAAATATCTATCGAAACACTAACTTTTGTTTCTCCCCTATGGCGCGCTTGAGTTAGTCACTTATCAATTTCAGCCATATTTATTTCCTGACATTTAAATTGAGAGTTTGATCTTATCGACAAAAATATCCATCCAAAGATACTTGTCTTGGGAAGCAACTCCCTGTTTCTTAAAGAAATTTGTAGTTTCGGAGTCCTCATCATGAAACAAGGCAGAGAGATACTGCACTTTTTTCTCCATTAATTTTTTGCGTAAAGCTTCAAGAAGGCTCGCGCCTAAACCGAGGTATCTGTAATTAGGCAAAACATAGAAATTATCGAGAAGTGCCCAATGAATTGACATCACCTTACAAAATAGAAATCCAACAACTTTCTTTTCATTTTCTAAAACAAAGAAAAGATTCTCGGCAGGGCTATAGTTATCCCAATAAGTATTTTCCGAATACTTATCAGTTGAAAACCTTCGGTTTACTTAAAACTTTAGTTGGGATAACTATTTATCATCCCTCCGGGGGATCGTAAGTCCAAAAAAGATTTTCTTTAGGAAAGTTCATTTTGGACTTACGATATCTAACCAAGCAACAACTTCATGGAACTCATAAAAGCGAATCTCGTCGTTAACACGAAAAGCTGAGGATCCCATACCAATCTCGTATATGGATTCTGCATCATCTTTATCGGCGCAACGAATCAGCATGTTTATTTACAAATTGTGACAGCATAACATGGCATTCTAACAAACATTTAATGCTGTTAAATTATGATTTATGCAGCTCGATTACCACCTCATAAATTCTCTGAGAATTTCCAAGCGTTTACTTGTTGTCAATTCATCGGAGAATTCAATCCATAACTCTTCGCCAGATGGCAATTTAAAACAGTAGGCGTACAGGCCATCTAGATGATTATATCCAGCTCTGTCAAACTTTAAATTAATCGGAGTGGACCTCTCCCCAGAGAGTGAAAACCATACTTGCGAATTGGTTTCACTCTTTGTTTTTATTGTGGGTCGAATCAGCACAATTTCCGTACCAAATGTTAACCCGCATTCTTCTTCGCTCAATTCATGTGACATTTAATTATCCCAATAAGTAATTTCCGAATTCTTTGAGAAATTCATTAAATTTATCTGTTCTGGCTCCACTTGGATGTTCCCACCATAGAGAACAATACCGCTATTATGGAAAATTATTTATTAAAATTATGAGTTTGCCTTCTGGGAACATAAGTTTCAGAATATCATTTAAAAAATTCGAAGAATTTAACTCTTTCTCTTCCAAAGTTGCTTTTGAGGAACAGCAGACTTTGTTTCTTGAAGATAACTCAAAACGGAACCCAACAAATAAAGAGATCCGGTTATTAGAACATTGTTCTCTTTTGGCAACACACCTACGTCATTCCAAAATTCTTTGTGTGAATTAACGATCTTAGAATTTACTCCAATGCTCGATAAGTGCTGCTGGACTTCCGAACTCTTCACAGCTCGATCAGTTGGAGGGTCCATCAGGTACCATGAGCCGACGAATTCATTCAAAGCTGACACCATCTCCTTCCAATCTGGCCTTGTTAGCACACCAAATAGTACCACAATGTCTCTGAGATTCTGTGATTTAAGATATTCAGTAAGAGCCTTGAGACCGGCTATGTTATGTGCACAATCGAGGAGAATTTTTACGCCATTAACTTCAATCGTTTCTAAACGACCTGGCCAATATGTTGATTTTATTCCATTTTCTAAATCATAAGTACTAAAGCCAAGTACCCGACAGGTTTCCATGGCTACAGCCATGTTCTGGGCTTGATGTGCTCCAACCAAAGAAGGAGTAATTTTCAAAACTGTTTCTTTGCCATCGTGTATCGAAGTAAACTTAAAAGCTCCCTGCCCTTCTATTTTCGCCCAAAAGTCATCGCCTCCGCATCTTAGCTCTCGCGCTCCTGCTCTTTTGGCTGCTAAACGCACTTCTAATAGACTTTCAAGCGAAAGCTCTCCTACAATTACCTTAGATCCGTATTTTATTATGCCTGCTTTTTCACGAGAGATCTCTTCTAAGGTATCACCTAAGATGTGCATATGGTCATAATCGACGGTTGTGATTACACAAGCTTCAGGTCTAGTTAAAATATTGGTAGCATCAAGTCTTCCACCAAGACCAACCTCAATGATACCCCAATCTACCTTGGCCTCTTTAAAGGCTAGAAATGCAGTTGCTGTAATCCCTTCAAAGTAAGTTAGCTCGACATGTTCCCTACCAGCAGCAACACCGACTCGATCAGCACATTCGCCAAGAAATCGATCTTCAATGACAACCCCATCGACAACAATCCGTTCATTTTGTTTCACTAAGTGTGGCGAAGTAGTAAGTCCAATATGTAAACCAGCAGCTCCCATTATAGAAGCTATCGCAGTAGAAACTGAGCCTTTTCCATTAGTTCCAGTAATATGTACTGTTCTATATGCTTCTTGAGGTTTACCTAACCTTGCGAGAACAGCTTCTATTTTCTCAAGGGTGCAAACGCCTTGGCCCTTCCATGGGACTAATTTATCTAGATAGGCTAGTCCCCTTTTATAATCCACTTATTATTTCCATCCTTGGTTTTGTTTATGCGACTCTCTCTGATCGTACCACCGTGGTACATTCCAGGAAAAATCTAAACACGGCCAAATTTATTAATATTAGTCTCACTAGTAAACTGTACCACCGTGGTACGTTACTATTTTCTAAGAAGCAACTAGTCTTCTAAAAACTTCTTGTAAGTCATCTGTAGAGTAGAAATCAATTACTAGTCTTCCCTGCTCTGCTTCTGAGGAAGTTTTAATCATCTTTACTTTCAGACCTAAAGATCTTTGAATTTCTTCGGTTATTCTCATATCTTCTGGACTAAGTCTTATCTCTACCTTAGAGATTTCTGAACCACTTTCATCAATACTTTTCTTTAAATCTTGACGTGTTAAGGAATCAATATCTTTTAAATAGCTTGCACGCATCTCAGGATCTTCTATCTTTGCTAATAGAAGGACTTTTGACTCTGAAGCCCCTTCTCGTAATGCATTTAGTAAATCATCGGGAAGTTCCAATATTTCAAGGCTCCGTTGAACCATTGCCTTTGAGACTCCTAATTTGTCTGCGATTTCTCTAAT
This sequence comes from bacterium, assembly GCA_034440315.1. Taxonomy (GTDB): domain Bacteria; phylum Bdellovibrionota_C; class UBA2361; order UBA2361; family J135; genus JAWXBT01. The sequence goes on along the minus strand of JAWXBT010000375.1, from coordinate 672 downwards.
GCTTAAAGCAAAGCTTTCTTTTAATGCTCCAATTGCATGTGCCCTTTCCAAGGAAGTGAGATCATCTCTTTGAAGGTTCTCAACCAATTGCACAGCTAATGTTCTATCCCCTTGGCTATCTACTTCCCGATCAACAATAGCCGGAATATTTGTCAGTCCAGCCAAAGTAGAAGCTCTTAGTCGACGTTCTCCACTGATGAGCTTATATCTTCCAGGAACTTTGGATGGAGTCACAAGTATTGGGGTAAGAACTCCATATAGCTTTATAGATGAGGCAAGTTCAGCTAATTTATCTTCATCGAAAATTACACGAGGTTGATTTGGATCCCTATCAATTACTTCTATTCGAAGTTCGCGATATGGACTTCCGGCTCTCTCTCGATCACTTAAATCAGGTCCACCAAATAATGGATTGTTTGCTAAAACCAGCTTCTTACCGACCATTTATTATCTCCTCTCCAAAAGCTAAATAATCTTCTGCACCGGTAGAATCCGGAGCATACTCAAAAATTGTTTGTCCACTAGCCGGGGCTTCAGCAAGTGAAACATTTGTACGAATAACATTCTTACAAACTAAGTCGCCAAAATAAGCCTTGATAGTATCGTAAACAGCTCTAGCTAATCTCTTTCTTCCATCGTGAAGACAAATAAGAACTCCACCAACTGTAAGAG
>JAWXBT010000374.1:0-6392 GCA_034440315.1 bacterium | reverse complement strand
TCACTAGCTCTATATCCGATTGTGCATAAAACTCTTACATTAAGGCCTTTCTCAGGTAAGTTTAGGATCTTATCAAAATCATTTTTGCTAAATCCTTCCATTGGACAGGCATCAACTTCAGCCATGGCACAGGCTGACATTAGCATTCCTAAAGCAATATAAGTTTGATGAGCCATCCATTGCTTGCCAGCTTCTCCGGTCATTCCTGGAAAACTGCCTAACATCATTTGTCTATAAGGTTCGATATCGCTAGGTTTAATCCCACGTTCTTTAACAATCGAATCAGCATAGGAATTAATGTATTCTTTGGTCATTTCAGTTTTAGTGCAGAGCACTACCAAACTAGAAGCGTCGCTAATTTGTGGTTGATTCCAAGCATGAGGTCGAAGCTGGGATCTAATTTCTTGATTCTCAATAACTAGAAAATGCCAAGGTTGAAGACCAAAGGAAGAAGGAGAGAGTCTTGCTGCTTGCATTATTTTTTCAATAATTTTAGCTGGAACTTTTTTTGAGGGATCAAATTTTTTAGTAGCGTATCTCCATTCTAATTGTTTGATAAATAAATCAAGATTCTGTTCACTCATTGAATTTCCTTAAAATTGAAATAGTTTTCTATAAAAACGTGAAAGTAAGAAATAGAATAATCTATGTAGCTGAGTAAGGACAAGTTAGGACTGTATTATCAAGTAATACCGAGCAGGCACTAGCAATGTTCAGGTAATTCAAGTCCCACAAGATGCCGTCTTAAAATATCTAGGGCAGAATAAGCAGCATAACGACGAATTCTATTCCTGTCTCCAGGCATAAAATATTTAAAGGCCAAAGGAATCTGACCTTTTCTGGAGAATCCAACAAAAAAAGTGCCAACTGGTTTTTCTGTACTTCCTCCATCAGGACCTGCAACTCCGGTTATAGAAAGACCAAAATCAGAATTGTTAATCTGTAAAATACTTTGAGCCATGAATGAGGCAACAGAGGGACTGACAGCTCCGTCATTCAGAATTAGATTCGGATTTACTTTGAGAAGGATATTTTTACATTCATTACTATAACTTATTACGCCACCTTCAAAAAAACTAGAGGAGCCAGGTAAAGAAGTAATTATTGAGCCAAGCATGCCACCTGTACAAGATTCTGCTACTGATAATTTCTTCTTTTTTGACAGGCATTGCTGCATAACTACATGTTCGAGACCAATTTCTGGTTTTAAGCTAATTACATATTTATCACCAATTGCAGAGCTACATTCTTTTATAAGATCCGTTAAATCTTTATTGTAGCTACGAAGAAGAATTTCAATTTCCGGGAAAATGGTACGGTAACAAACTGTAATGTCGCTTGGTAAATTCAAAGATTCAATTCTTTTGCCGATTTCAGATTCTGGTAAACCAAAAACTCTAAGACCTACTTCTGAGAAATTATTTGACAAGTTGAAATGAGATTGAATTAAAGTCATTACAGAATTTTCCCAGATCCTTTGCAGTTCAAAAGGCACTCCTGGTAAAGCAATTATTATCTTTTCTTGATTTGAAAACTCTGTGCGAATCCAAAAAGCTGGCGCAGTTCCGACGGGATTTTCAATATAATTTGCTCCTTTTGGTAAAAATCCTTGTCTAAGATTTGTTTCAGTCAAGGGACGCTTTCTAGTTTCAAAATACTGATTCAAATGATCTAAGCATTGTTTGTCTTCAATGAGTTGGTTCCCTGTAAGTTCTGCTATAGCATCGCGAGTAAGATCGTCAGTAGTTGGGCCAAGGCCACCAGATATAATTATGATATCACAATTCTTGAATAGATAATTTAAAGATTCGATTATTTGAGGAATAAGATCTGAACAACTCAGAACTTGAGTTAAAGAAAGACCTTTTGATCTTAATTGATTCCCGATCCAGTTCGAATTTGTATCGGCAACTCTACCATCTAAGAGTTCATTGCCAATTGTTAAAACAGAAATTTGTAAAGACATCTTAATTTCCTTTCAGGGCTTCTGAAAAATACTTAAAAATATTTAGAGAAAAATCACCCTCCATCATTTCTAAGTGAAACTGTGTAGCAAGACAAAAATATTCATGATCTCGGTGCTCCACTCCTTCAATCACCCCAAGTGGACTCTGTGCACTGACAACTAGATCTCTTCCTAGTTTATTAATTGCCTGATGATGAGAGGAATTTACTCTAATTCTTTCAGATTGAGAGCAGCTTTCTAGGATGCTTTTCTTTTCGATAATTATTTCATGAGGAAGAGGAGTGAGAGCTTCGACATAAGTCTCAGAGTCGTTAACACGATGGGTCTCATTAGGAAAAACATCAGGAATATGTTGATGCAGAGAACCGCCCAGAGCTACATTCAAAACTTGTTGGCCTCGACAAATAGCTAATAATGGCTTTTTATTTCGTACTATCTGACGAGTAATCTCAAGAGAAAATTGATCTAATATTGCTGGACCTGCTAGTGTTAAGGGATGAGCTTCTTCATTATAAAACTTTGGATCTATATCGCCGCCACCAGTTAATAAAAATCCCGAGAGGGTCGAAAGAAGACTCTCTATCTCGGTTTGATTAGTATAAGGTGAAATGAGTAGGGGTGTTAAGCCAACATTAATTAACTTATTAATGTAAGAAGTACGGACAAAGTGTTTCTCACCAAGAGGAACATTTAGATCACTTTCTAAACCAGCGATTATTCCAACAAGTTTGTTAGCAGATTTTTGAGTCATAAAATAGATTTTTTATTTACGATGACTAGGAGTTACTTTTAAAGTGAATTCATTTCCATCCCGTTTAACGCGGACCTCAACTTCTTTGCCAACCTCTAAGTAATTAAAACTTGCTGTGTAGTCATAGATATTATGGATTTGTTGTGTTCCAACTTGAATAATTACATCACCACCCTGTATTCCACCTTTGTCTGCGGGGCCACCTGAAGCTACAGCACTTAATTTTACACCATCAATTCCGGATTGTGCATAATCGGGAATTGTACCGAAATAAATACCTTGAGTATTTACAGCTCCCATATTGGCAGGTTTTGGACTCTTTAATAGATCAATTGGGTTTCCATTCTCAAGCATTCTTGAAACTAATTCCGCTGTATATTCGGTAATATTTTTTAAACCATCGTAGTTTATTAATTCTTCTTTATCTTTTGGAGTGTGATATTCAGAGTGGAGTCCTGTAAAGAGGCTTAAAATAGGAATCCCTTTTGAATAAAATGATGTTGAATCAGTTGGTAGGTAGCTATCATCGTGGGTTAGTATTGCTAGAGAATGTAAGGCTCCATTTTCTTCAATAAGTTTACCCCAAGCCGAACTAGATGCCAGCCCTTCAATTATTAGTTTCTCTTTAAGTCGACCCACCATATCTAGATTAATGTAAGCTTGAAATTTATTTTGAGAATTATTTTTTAAGCCTTTGGTAAAGTAGGAAGATCCTAATAGACCAAGTTCTTCTCCAGACCAAAATGCGACAATTAAATCTCGCTTAGGCTTTAGCTTCTCACTTTTAATTCGAGAAGAAATTATACGAGCAATTTCTAAAACTGCCGCAACACCCGATGCATTGTCATCTGCTCCAAAATGGAGACCATCTTTGTCTTGAGGCTTTGCTAAAGATTCCGCAGAAAAACCTCTACCTAAATGATCTATGTGTGCACCAATAATAATTGCTCCTTGTCTTGCTTGGCCTGAACCAAAAGTAATTCCTAAAACATTTCTGCCGATACCTTTTGTCTGTTTAATATCTATTGAAATATTTAATTTTAAAGAGGAAAGATCCTGACCCAAAATAGCAGTACCATTTTTTAAATTTTCCTCAATTTCATCAATGGATTTAGTAGTATCTTTAAGAATTACTTGAGCTAATTTATCAGATACAAAAATAATACCTAGACTCTCAAAGCTGGAATTTAAATTTAAATTTGATCCAGATAGTGCTGGTAATTTAGCTTTAGAAGGAGTGATGAAAATAATTCCAGAGGCACCTCGATCTCTTGCAAATCTAGATTTATCTCGAAGGCTTGCAAATGAAGAATAGTGTGCATGAGTTTCTTTGCTCAGTCCTAAAGGAACACCTCGGAATGCAACAACCCATTTATTTTTTACATCTGCATGAACATAGGAGTCATATTCAGAAATCTGACCTTTTTTAGGAACCACTAGTCCATAACCGGCAAAGTACATTTTTGAATTATTAAATTCTCCAACCTTGCTAAATCCCATCGGAGTCCAATCTTTATTTAACTCAAATGAAGTAATGATATTTTGAGTTTCCAAAGACATTTTGTTACCAGCTCCAAGTGCTGAGCCAGAAACAAAATGAAAGTGCTCATAGAAAGAGCCTTTGTTTCCTAGTGGCTCAAATCCAAAGTCTTTTAACTTATTTGCTGCATACTCTGTAGCTAATCTTTCTCCAGGTTGACCAGTGCGCCGGCCTTCAAGTTTTTCAGATGCTAGATATTTTAAGGAAGCTTTGAGTTCGATAGGATTGGCTGAATTTGAAAATTTACTAAGAAGCTTTTCTCTTTTTACTTCAGGTAGCAATGTCCATTTTGTTGGTAAGTCTAGGGCTTTTCTTGCAGCTAGATCATTCCAATCAGCAATAAATAGTTGTGATTTGCCATCTCCAGTTCTACTGCCTGTCCAAAGCAACCGAGTTCCATCAGGTGAGAATACAGGTAAACCATCAAAACCATCTGCAAAAGTTATTCGCATCGGTTTTTGTTTACCTCCTGAATCGACAACGTATAGTTCAAAATTTTTAAAACCCTGAGTGTTAGTTGTAAAAATAATATAATCCATTGATGGATGATAGTATGGAGCCCATGAGGTAACTTCCATTTTAGTAATTTGCTTCTCGATGCGAGTTGATAAATCCATTGTAAATATTTCTGCATACGCAGCCTCTCCGGTAAAACGCCTCCAAACTATTCCTTTACCATCAGGACTAAAAAATGCTCCTCCATCATATCCAAATGTAGTTGTCAGACGTTGTATATCTGAACCATCAGAACGCATTAGGTAAAGATCCATTAGCAAAGAAGGGTCTTTCTTGAATGCCACTTCCTCTTCAGGAGTTAATTGTGCAGTAAAAGCACGTCTATTTGAGGCAAATGCAATCCAATTACCATCTGGAGAATATGAACCTTCAGCATCGTAGCCTTTGCTATGAGTAAGATTTTTTAAAGTTCTACCACCATTAGAAGATTCGAAGATCTCGTAGTTTTCATCATAATCCCAGGAATATATTTTCTTTTCTCCGGATTTTCTGAAAGCAAACTCTGCGTTTTCAATGTTAGATGTATTTGGATTAAGGTGAGTTGAGGAAAAAAGTTTACGTTTTCCATCAGGATGTATCCAAGAGCAGGTTGCTTTGCCATGTCCCGGAGAAACTCTTTTGGTTTTTCCGGTTTTAAGATCCATTGTATATATTTGATAAAATGGGTTTTTATTTTCTCTTTCTGATTGAAAAATTATTTTTGATCCATCTTTATTAAAATATCCTTCACCGGATCGCTGGCCTTTAAAAATAAGTTGTTTAGGTTGTGAAATAAATATTGATTCGCCAGATGTCGAATTATAATTTTCGACTGAGAATCGATTTTTAGCTGTGCATCCCAAAAGATTGAAAGCTGTAAAAACTAAAGTATAAATGAGAATTCTTTTCATAAAATTCCAGGATTAATTCCATTTGGGTTAGAAGGACTTCAACTATATAACTCTGAAATTATGGTGGGAAGAGAATATGAATAAGTTTTATTATATAGTGAGTCCAAAAAGAACTTTCCGAAGAAAAGTATTCATAAATTACTTATTGGGATAACTATAGTTGAGATGCAGTCTGGTTCTTTGCCAGCTTTAGTTCAAAATGATAAGCACAATTTTTCGAACATGTTTTCAGCTCTGCGTTTTGAGAACAGTTTTTACAGATTTTTGATAATTGCCCACAATTACCACATTCATAAATTTCTTTTCCTGGATTTCCGCAGTGAGCACATAGAAAATATTCTTTAGAAGGCTCTAATTTTTGATCAACAGAAACTCTATGATCGAAAACAAAACATTCCCCTTTGTAATGATGATCTGGATACTGTTCAAGATATTTTAAAATTCCCCCTTCAAGTTGATAGACATTTTCATATCCTTGGCGCTGCATTTCTAAAATTGCCTTTTCGCAACGGATTCCGCCAGTGCAGTACATTAAGATTTTTTTATCTTTGGGAAAGTTTGCTTTTTGAATATATTCAGGAAATTCTTGAAAAGTATTTATATTTGGATCAATAGCGCCCTGGAATACTCCAAGCTCAGTTTCGTATTTATTTCTAGTATCAACTAAGAGGACATCTTCCTTTTCCAAGACTTCATTCCACTCAGTTGGGCTTAGATGATGATTATGAG
>JAWXBT010000373.1:0-6551 GCA_034440315.1 bacterium | reverse complement strand
TTGGCCTGCGACATCGTCATTCTTCGAGAGAAAAGCCTCAACATATCCAGAGGATATGCTTGCGGTTTTTTCTCTCGACTTCTCTTGTCTCGGCACAAATCTCACTTTTCTCGTTACGGAGATAGTTTTGCAACAGGCCCTATATATATTTGTTCATAAAATAAAAAAAGGGGGCAGCGATTAAGCCACCCCCTTTCTAACATCTTGCTGTGTTAGTTAAGATCTACAGCAACAGCTGTATCTTCGGCTAAGTTTATATCAGCTTTTCCCTTAGCTTTTTTAGAAGATTTTTTCTCAGAACCTTCACTGTCAGCAGACTTGACATCTAGGATTTTTCCACTGCTATTCTCCGGGATTGAATCGGTAGCAGTAATGCCTAATGTTGAGAGAACTAATCCTCGAACTTCTTGAGCAATCTCAGGATGTTCTTTTAAGAATATCTTAGCGTTCTCCCGTCCTTGGCCAAGCTTCTCTCCTTTGTAAGCAAACCAGGCACCAATTTTATCTACGATACCGTGCTCGGCTCCTAAATCTACGATTTCACCAAGTTGGCTAATTCCTTCATTGAAGATGATATCAAATTCAACTTCTCTAAATGGAGGAGCAACTTTATTTTTAACAATCTTCACTTTGGTACGATTGCCGATAACAGTATCTCCGTCTTTTATTGCTCCGATTCTTCTGATATCCAGTCTTACAGAAGAGTAGAACTTAAGAGCATTACCACCAGTTGTTGTTTCAGGAGATCCAAACATTACACCAATCTTCATTCTGATCTGATTAATAAAAAGAATTGAAGTATTAGATCTTGAAGTTATCGCAGTTAATTTTCTAAGAGCTTTGCTCATTAAGCGAGCCTGCATTCCGGGTTGAATATCTGACATTTCACCATCAATTTCAGCTTTAGGAACAAGTGCTGCAACTGAGTCGATGATTACTAGATCAACTGATCCGGATGAAACAAGAGTTTCGCAAATTTCCAAGGCTTGCTCACCGCAATCAGGCTGACTGACTAATAATGAGCTTGTATCAACACCAAGTTTTTTTGCGTATGAAACATCGAGTGCGTGTTCTGCATCAATAAAGACTACAGTTCCACCTGCTTTTTGAACTTCGGCTGCCATATGTAAAGCCAAAGTAGTTTTTCCAGATGATTCTGGTCCAAAAATCTCAGCGATACGGCCGCGAGGAATACCGCCAATTCCTAAAGCTATATCAAGTCCTAGCGATCCAGTTGAGAAGGTGTCAATTTTTTTATCTAGAGCATCAGCTCCTAGTTTCATTATGGCACCTTGACCATAAGTTTTTTCTAGTTGACCCAATGCTAATTCCAATGCTTTGATTTTCTCTGCTTTTTCCATACTTCTTCCTATGTTTATAAAATCGTTAAATTCTTTAATGTAATTCTCTAATCACACCAATCACTTTTCCCTGTATGTCCACACCATCGAGTGTGATTGGTTTAAGGGCGGTATTGGCCGGGATTAACATTACCTTTCCATTCTTTAATCGTTTGTATTTTTTTAAAGTTGCGGAACCATCAGTTAATACTGCGACCACAATTTCACCGTCTGTTGCAGATTCCTGTTTTCTGATCACGACAATGTCCCCATCACAAATATGTGCGTCTATCATGGAATCACCACTAACTTCCAAACAAAAAACCTCTCCACGGCCCGAGATCATGTTTGCTGGGATATCAATCATCATAGGCCCACGTTCAATGGCCTCAATTGGCATTCCGGCAGCAATAACGCCTACCAATGGTACTGAAGTAGGTCCCAATTGTGGTCTTTGTGATTCAATTAGTTCCATAGCCCCATCATCTCCGCGACGGATGAATCCTTTGGCTTCAAGTCTCTCAAGATGAAAATGTGCTGTAGAAGGTGATTTAACGCCGATGAAATCAGCAATATCCTTTAAGGTCGGTCCATACCCCTTATCAGCTATGAAATTTCTAAGATATTCAAGGGTTTGCCTTTGCACTGGAGCTAAAGTACTTGATTTTAATGAGTCTTCTTTTTTTACCATATACATTCCTATTTAAGCTACTTTGATAGTATATGCAAAAATACTAGAATATGACAAGAGTTATTTTATTTTTATTTTTGGTGCCAGCCACCTTCCGCATTTTTTTTGGTGTACCATTTGATATACAGATTCTTCCAAGCGGAACAAAAATTGCAGGAATTTTCGGTCATGGCCAAGGTCCTAATTGTAGTGTTGGAAAATACGGAATGATGGAAATTCCATAGTAGTAAGTCAATAAAAGCACGATTATATGTACTTTTATGGCAGAGCACTCTTTGTTAAGAATTATCAATAACATATCCTCGCTAGCTATATTGAGTGACATAATTCCGATGCGAAATCATAAATTATTTCACTCAAGATAAAGCCGACCGTGAGGGAGGCAAAACAACAATTAGCAAGTGATCCAATAAATTTGCCTTTAATCAAGAAAGTAAATGTTAGCAAAGGAGCCTTCTTTACAAAGCTTTAGTGACCTCGTTGCTGGAACTAGAAATTCGGATCCTGCTCGAACTCTTGAAGAGAGTTGCAGTCTAAGTGAAGTTTTAAAAGCTCGTCGATCAATTGAGATTCATGAAAATTTAGATCCTCTTGTCCAAATACCAAGTGATGAAGTTTCATTTGCCGATCCTCATCCCTACGTCTCAGCAGGAGCCCCATACGGATCTGCTAATCCATTTACGTTACGGCAAGAAGTTGTTTTAAGACTTCTCCATGCTCAAGAAGAACTTGATCAAGAAAGACCAGGATATAAATTACATATTTTCGATGGCTTTCGCCCTCAAACAGTTCAAACTTACATGCGTCAATTTGAACATGATAAATATGTTCTCGAAGCAGGGCTTAATCCAGCGAAGTTAAGCCCTGAACTGAAAGCTGAGTTCTGGGAAAAAGTCGATCAAGTTTGGTCCAGACCCAGTGAAGATCCTTTAATGGCTCCGCCACATTCCACTGCTGCTGTAGTGGATCTCAGCATTGTTGATGAAAATGGAAAGCTACTTAATATGGGATCTGAGTTTGATGAACCAACATCTCGAATACATCCGAATTATTATTCAGATCTCAGCGATCCAGAATCAATCCAAATTTGTGCAAACAGAGAACTTTTAAATAAAGTCATGTCAGATCAGGGATTTCATAGAATCCCTCATGAATGGTGGCATTTTTCATACGGCGATCAGATCTGGGCCTTACTTGAGTCTTTGAAGACTGGAGAAGTAGTTGTGGCGCGGTATGGCGAAGTTGAAGTGGTGGCATAGACGGAGGTTAGGGGGAATTTGAGGGGAGGGTAATTTCTTGGTGCCAGCCACCTTGTCATCCACAAAGAAAACTGCACCCCAAAAATCCAAGGTTATTTCAGGTAATTACCACCACTAACTTTAAATTCATTAAATCAGGGTATCGTAATTTAATTTGTTTAAAGTAGGGTACTCCCTGTTGTCACGTAAGTTCAGCTTTTTGGTCTGGTGGCTGGCACCAAAAAATTCAAATTGGTACGTTAGCGGAATGATTAACTTGTAGTTTTCCTGGTACCAGCCACCCATTAATCCAGAAGATCTTACTCATTAACAGTAGCTGTTACAGTTATAGTTCCATTTCCGGACAGGCCCGTGCCAGGCAAAACGAGACAAGAAAAAGAACCATTGATTATATCAACGATTCCAACTCGAAAAAGCTGCAATAACAATGGCTGTCCCGGATTATTCAATGCAATGTTTTTTAGAGCCTGTAGCTCTGCACCTTGAATTAATGTAACTCCTCTGGTTCCACCGATCGCCGGATCTACAGATTGAAAGAAACCGGAACCACCGGGACTTGATGCTGAGTTATAAGTATGGACATATCTCGAAACGACTATAGTTCCTGTTAGGTTAGTAACTCTTAGCTCAAGACCTTCAACATAATCTCGGACAACACTCTGAGCTCCAGCATTTGGATCAAGACAGTTCATTTCAACATTCATTTCTTGTCTATACCGTATGCCGATTCGTAAAGCAGTAATCCCCATTATCTGCTCATACGTCAGTGCAAATATGGGACCGTTTTGAATAACTCCAGCAGGTGGTGGACTAGCATTCAAAGGAGCACTCATATAAATGTCATACGCCGATACAGAAGAAGAAATTAAGGTGGTGATTATCATTATTAAAATTTTCATAATTTCCCCGAAATGTCGTTTAAATTAACTGACATGGGAAAGTGATGCAGGTTTCATGCCGAAGTTCGATGTTTTTTTCTATGAGGGATTACCGAATCTAACTGCCTGAACTCAGTCACAATTATTTAAAAGGATAAAACAGTTTGTTATTTTATTTCAGGTGGACAGATCCGTTTCGGTAAATATGTTAGTTCATTTCTCAATTTTCATGCAAAATTTGTGACCCCTTATACAAGCAGGGACTTTGTGAATTAGGAATGTCGTCAGAGAGCTTGCCAAGATTAGTCAGATCTACTCTACGTGCTGATGTTCCAGATTTAATCTCCACGCAAAGAGTTTTACTACGTGATCTTTTAATAATTAGATCTACACCACTCACAGAGAAACATTTATCTGTCTCAGAAGCTTTAATTGATACCGGAGTGGGATTTCCGAGATTAGTTCTAGATATCGTATGGCCTGGACCTGAAATTCTTTTATGGATGCTGAGCAAGTTCAGTATTGAAACTTTTAGACATAAGAGCTTTTTCTATCGCTCGATAGAGATCGTTTCTGCGAAACGGTTTCTGAATGAAGCCAAATACGCCATTATCAAGAAGTTCATGGGCACCATTGTCAAAGGTATATCCAGAACAAAAGATCACCCTGACGTCGTTGTTGATATTCTTTAAAGCAAAGAAAGTATCAGGTCCGCTAAGTTGTGTCATAACGACATCAAGAATAACTAGACGAATTTTACTAAACTCTTTTTTATATATTTCAAGAGCCTCTTTTCCATTATTGGCAATCAAGACCTCGTAGCCAAGGGTTTTTAACATTGCAGATGTAGTTTCTCGCACAATTTGTTCATCATCAACAAGTAGAATACAACCTGAGCCTTTGGCCTTGTATAATTCTTCAGTGTCAATTTTTTCTACTGTTCGATTTGATAGTGGTAGATACAAATTAAAGGTAGTGCCATGTTTCAGATCACTTTGAACTTTTATAGCCCCGAGATGTTCTTTAATTGTGCCATATACAGAAGCTAAACCAAGTCCAGTGCCGCGACCAACTCCTTTGGTTGTAAAAAACGGTTCAAACAAATGACTTTTTACCTCATCACTCATGCCACTTCCTGTGTCTGAGATTTTAATTTCAATATATTCGCCTGGAGAAATACTAAGCACATTCTCAATTATAAAGCTTTTATTAAGATGGACATTTTCTGTTTCAATTGTGATAAGGCCACCTACTGGGGTTGCATCCTTAGCATTAACAGTAAGATTAAGAAGAGCTGATTCAAGTAAAGTCGGGTCACCCATTACAGTAACTGAAGTAGCTTTAAATCGAGTCGTAATTGAGATACGGCGATCGGTGGTACTGCGTAAGAGATCCAAGACAGAGGTAATACGTGAATGAACGTCCACTGGTATGGATACCATTTTCCCCTTGCGCGAGAAGGCCAGGAGTTGACTAGTTAATTTTGCGGCGCGTTGAGCTGTTTCAAGAATCGATAATGAGTATCCTTGTAGGCGCGGATCTTGATATAGTTCGGAAAGTAGCATTTCGCTGTAGCCAACAATTCCCGCAAGCATGTTATTGAAATCGTGTGCAATCCCACCAGCTAAACGTCCAATGGTTTCCAGTTTATTTGCTTGCTGGAACTCAATTGTTAACTTATTTTTTTCTGTTACATCTCTAAAAACTATAACAATACCTGAAGTTTTTTTACCGTCTGCTGTTTTGATTGGTGCAGCACTAGCTTCGATTTGATAGTGGCTACCATCATGCGATATGAGAGAGGTATTGGGTGCGAGTTGAACAACGGATCTTGTTTTTATTACAGAGTCAAACGGCCAAGTTAACTTTACTTCAGACTCCCTATCTACAATTGTAAATATCTCTTGTAAATGAAAACCTGTGGCTTCAAGGATTGATCGACCTGTAAGTTGTTGGGCTACTCGGTTCATGCGAATAATATGGCCGCATAAATCGGTGGAGATGACACCATCTGCAATGGAATCGAGTGTTACTGCAAGAGTTTCCTCGCTATGTTGAAGTGCTTCATCTATGTTTTTCTTCACCAAGAAACCTTGTCGATAGTTTTAGTTAGAGAGATTAGTTAGAGGATATAAGACTAATTATACTTTCAAGGGCTAGAAAAAACGCATGAGCAGGATCATGAAATTTCTCTTTTCATGACATAAGTTCAAAACATAAGTTGTTACATCGCAATATAATGCGCTACCCAGTAGAACGAAGGCCTGTCAACAATCATGTACCGTGTATATTAAGGGCCTGTTGCAAAACTCTCTCCTACTGCGAAAAGCGATCTTTGGCCTACGACATCGTCAGTCTTCGAGAGAAAAGCCTCAACATATCC
>JAWXBT010000372.1:0-4224 GCA_034440315.1 bacterium | reverse complement strand
CTTTTAATATTTTCTATAAAAATCATTTCACAAGAGCCCAGCACTTTAAAGCTTTTTATTATTCTTAGTTGGTTTCCGATCTTTACAACTTTTTCTTATGGACAAAATAGCATTTTCTTTCTGTTTATTTTGGCCTCAGCCATAAAATGTTTAAGGCAAGGATATTTATTTCAATCAGGCTTGTTAACAGGAGTATTAGCTCTAAAGCCTCAACTCTTACCGGCTTTTTTGATTGCCTGGGCTTGTGCTGGAAAAAAAGGAATAACAGGAATCTTAGGAATTATTATAAGTATTTCAAGTCTAGTTCTGGTTTCATATCTTTTTATGCCTGAATCAAGTCAGGCTTATCTTTCAATAGTAAAAAGCGAACTTTTTCAAATTGAGAAAGTTTCAGGTTTTTCTTATGCCAAACAACATACTTTGATGTCATTCTTTCACCTTTTATTTGGTGATTTGGTCGCTGCAAAAATATTTTGTTTTGTTTTAATGTTATTTGCAATTTATTTTACGAGATCTATCTTTATTAAATACAAAAACAATGAGCACTTAATTTTTTCTTTTGGCGCTCTGCTTCTTCCCTGTGTAAGCCCTTATCTCATGATTTACGATTTATGTTTATTAATCATTCCTGCACTAGTTATTTGGGATGAATTTAAGTTTTCTAAAATATTTTCGAAAAAAATCTATAGTTTTATTTGGATTGTAATCCCTTTGAACGTAACTCTTTTAATTCCTTTACAGAGTCGTTTTTTACCTTGGAGTATTCATTTTGCTGAACTTGGATTATTGGTAACTTTTGCTCTAATCGTAAATAAAATGCTGACGGAGGATTGTTTATCTATTCAATCAAAGACTTAAGAGTCTTATAGTATCTAAGGCTCCAACATGTAATTCCCATTCATGCTCCCGGTCACTATATTCTTAACGATGTTCAGCACGTTTATATAAATATGAAGAGTGGAAAATAAATTAGTACTAAAATGGAGAACCTTTTCTTCGAGGAGTCATAAGACTTGAAATTGCCATTATGATCTGAGCAAATCCTAAAGAAATCGGCATGCCCCAAAAACCCAGAGTTGTATCCTCGTAAGCACGGCTAGGATTTCTCTTACTATAAACAACGGCAACAGCTTGCCGTACTTTTAGTCGAGCAAGGGAGGTAGGCTGATTATGCCCGCTTGTTCTTCCAGCACAAACTGAAAATACATAAGTACGGTCTCTATTTGCAAAAAAAACTAATCTCGGCACTGAATTGAGTGCAAGAGTAGCGGATTCTTCTTCTGAGTCCACCTCCACCACAGGTTGAGTTGTTGCCAGCAACATTAAATACTGTTTCTTCTGTTCTATTGAATTGAGTTAATTGAGTTTAAAAAATAAAATGCTCGCCGAAGATTCCTACCACGATAATGAAAAGAATAAGAGAAATTGGATCATACCAAGGCCAATATCAGGCAACAATTATGGGCTCACATTTTGAAGGAGCGACTGAAGTTAGGTTCTGCAATAGGCGGATACCCTATACAGTGCATGATGATCAAAGTATTCGAATCACAATCGTGAAGCTTTATAAAAAAGGGACACCATTTCTGGTTGGTCAGACATGCCCTCCTGTTCCAACACCTTCTGTATTTTGTAGTATCAAAGTAACAACACCATGGGGTTTTGATACGATACCCGAGACATTTGAATATCCTACATAGAGGCAAGTGCATTATCGACGAGTAATTCTTTAAATCATACAATCCTGAACCAATGCGGACAGTGGAATAAAGGCATTGGATACTTACTTAAATGTGAGCAAAAGTAATAAGTCCCTCGGTGCGCTGAAGTAGTAATGGGCTCAGAATACGGGTACTGATTTACTCATAGGTAAATTCAAACTCGTGAAAAGATCATGTGTCCCACTATTATTTCCTGTTTCCAGTTTTTTGAGTAAAATATCATCTGAAATGGACATATCAAGATATTGAAAGGAAAATACTAATGAGAAAATTCACACTAGCATTGGCACTTACGGGTGCTTGCTCATTGATAGCTTCGTCTGCATTCTCCGTCGATCGTAAAGGGCCGCCGCAAAGAGATTTGGAAATCAATGTCGGTGCGGGTGCGATATATACTCCAGCTTTTCTTGGCTCAAAAGATTATCAGCTTTCCGCTGTGCCCAATCTAAGTGTGAAGTATAAAGACCAGTTTTTTGCCTCGGTGCAAGATGGTATCGGCTACAATCTTATTCGCAGTAACGGCTGGCGTATCGGACCGGTAGTGAAATACGCCATGCAGCGAAAGGAAAATGGCAACAATCCCTTCCGCATCGTTGGAAATAAAACTGATGCGCTGCGTGGGCTGGGCGATGTCGATGGCACGATGGAGCTTGGAGGATTCGCAGAATATAGGTGGCGCGAATGGAGTGCCAAAGCTGACGTGCGGCAAGGTGTAAACGGGCATCAAGGATTTGTCACCGATCTAAATGCCAATTACACAAAAGCAGTACCTTCCGCTTTCTGGAAGGAAGGCTCTCCACTAATCTTGTCAGTCGGCCCGCGTGCAACGCTTGTGGATAGCGATTATAACCAGACATATTTCGGCGTGAACGCATCGCAGTCGGCACGTTCCGGCTTATCGCAATACAAAGCAGAAGGCGGGTTGCTCTCCTACGGCATCGGCGCATTGGCGATTCTTCCCATTACCGATACTATGACTGCAACATGGATTGCAGGTTATGAACGGGTGGCGGGCGATGGTGGTGATTCTCCTCTGGTACAGCAGCGCGGTTCAGAAGATCAAGCGATAGTAGGTATGTTTTTTAGCTATGCTTTTGGTTATTAACTATTTAGGTAAAAAATTCTAACAAGGTGATTTTCGGCCACTTGGTTACGATGAGTTGAGTCAGTTGTAACAACAAAACTTTTTGGTGCACCCTTGTCTTTAAGCCCAATAGAAAGCATTAAACGTCGAGTTTGTTTAAAATTAACCAGAATGCCTTGCTGTTTTAGCCCCTCACCATGCGCCGAATCCCGTAACTATCAAAGTCTTCCGCATGCAGTACTTTTGTTATGCCCTAGGGATTCGTAGAAGCTAGGGTAGGTTTTAGCTCAGCGTAACCACCAGCATTAAAAACCTTAGTAAAGCCATACTGCATAAGTTCGGTGCGAGCTCTATCAGCACGCTTTCCAGATCGGCAATAAAGGACGATTTCGCGATCTTTGTCAGCACCAAAGAGAGCGATCTTCTCACCTACCAGCTCGTGAGAAATATTTAGAGCGCCATCCAGATGACCCGATGCAAATTCTTCAGAGCTTCTTACATCGACAAGTAAGGCTTTGTGCTCCCTTACTTGTGTTACGGTCTGCTCTGGAGTAATCCGCCCTTCATAAGTTGATATCTCGGCTTGAGCCAAGTTGAAAATCCCGAAAATTGCGAAAATGAATTTAACTAATTGCTTCATAGTTTTCACCTAATCAAAATAAAAAAGCTTCTCATCCTGCACCAACTTAAGCTCTCTATTAGCAAGCAAAGCATCGAGATCTAATTTAGATTCCGAGAATATCTCATCATAAACGAAAGCGCCAATGAACTTAAATATAGGGAACGATTCCTTCTGTCCCCCTTTAGCAATCAGATCTTGATTTTTAAATATTATGTTGCCTTCTTGGAGAATGGGGCAAAATACGTCTACCAAGTCTATCTTCTAAATATATCGTCTAGTGCTGGGTCTTTTTTTGAAAAGGTTGCTAGATAAATTAGGGACAGAATGTGCCGTCCTCATAGATTCTAGCCTAAGATTATTGTAAGTTTTAATGTGCTATATAATGGGGACGAATGGAAATTCTAAAAACAATTGATCTTTATATTAAAGATAAAGCGATGCCGTTTCTCCTCATCGGCGGGCATGCAGTAAATAGCTATGGCCTCAGAAGACAAACAGGGGATCTTGGTCTTCTGGTTAAACGATCAGCGAAAACTCAATGGATTGAACTAATGAATAGACTTAAGTATTCGGTTCATCAAAGTGATGATAATTTTGCCAAGTTTCCTTCCGACTCCTTAACAAACTGACCTATTGATCTAATGTTTTTAGATGGCGCTACGTTCGAAAAGATGAATTCACAGTCAGTTCATACTGAGATTGGGACAACCGCAGTTCGAGCAGTATCAGCAAGACACTTGGTAACCTTAAAGATCCATGATCTAAAGCGCCTGCAAGAAGAAAGAATGGTTAAAGAT
>JAWXBT010000371.1:0-2881 GCA_034440315.1 bacterium | reverse complement strand
TTTTTTGCCAGAACTAGGAAGTCCTTGTATGACAAGGTTGATGCTCTCGGTAGCTCCTGAAGTGAAAATGACTTCTCTGGGCAAAGCACCAACCAAATCGGCAACTTGTTTCGATGCTTTTTTGACTGCGGCATCAGCGCGATCGCCATACTCGTGATCTACGCTACTGGCGTTACCATACTCATTAGTCATGTAATGTAAAACTACCTGCACTACTCTAGGATCTGCTGGAGTAGTTGAATGATAATCAAAATATATAGAATAACCTTGATTCATAAAATTATTATCACTTTAGTTTGTGTATTTTCTAACATTGATGGAATTTCTCTAGCTAGTTAGGGTCAAGCTCAGATTTTCCCATTTGATTCTTCAAAGTATGTTTTATGTCTTTCAATAATTGCTCCTCATTAGCTTTCTCTAATTACTCTGGCAATTGCATAGATGTCGGATCAGTATCTTTTTTAGACACTTTTTGTTTTACTGTTATAGATGATTCTTCATTTTTTTTCTTCCTAACTTGACAGGTATTACCCTGAAAAGTAAATGTAAACTCCTTTGTAAAATTTGGAAGCACGGATATTTTTTTTAAATCTAGAGATGAATCTCCATTAGCAACAATTTCAGCAAGATTTGAAAAAGTTTCGTTAGATTTACATGCAATCTCAAGTTCGTAGGAGTTAACTATAAAAGCTGAGTAATCTTTAAAGTGCTTTGCAGGAATTGTTTTGAATGGAGTCTTACCTTTCTCGAGTAGCTCTACTTTTGCCTCTACATACATTTGGCTAAATTCAGCCATTACACCTATGCGACTTGCATAGGTATGATATGCACGTTGCAACTCAAGTGCCTCAGCTAATTGAAGTCTTGCAATTCTCTGAATTGGAAACCTGATGGCTGTATCACTTTTAATAGCTGAGAAAACAACTGCACTACCAAAAGCAGAGATTTCTGTTCCTTCAAAAGGGGTACCAGAGAGAACCAGTCTAACCGTCTCTTCGCCATTCTTTTGCTCAGACTCTAATATCTCTTCTTCATTATTCTGATCAGGCTCTATTAATTCCTCTCCATTGTTTTGATTAGGCTCCAATAGTTCTTGCTTTAAGACATCTGCCTTCGGTCCATAAAAATGGTTAGCTCTAATGTATTCACACACCCAATTGATGTAATCCTTATACGCATTACTCCACCATTCACTCTGAATTTCAGCTTCTTGTAAAGGCAATGTGACTTTACCTTCGACATCTAAACTGGCTAAATCAATAATAACTCTGGGCAAAGTGATCGTTTTCTGTAAATTCCACTTTATAGCAACGTGGTATTTTTCGTCTGATAATTTAGATTTACCAAAGAATTTTGTAAACAATGTTGCTTTCTCACTTTTTTCAGGAACAAGTGAAAGAGAAACCAGAGTTCCAGTGAGTAACGATATATGTTCAACTTTTGGAAAATTTGGCTTAGATTTTTGACCACGAACAGCCATATCACATGCTTGGGTTATTAAGATCCCAACTTTGTCTTTCTTGCCTTCGGTAAACAGAAATATATCTCCAAAATTGATTGGCTTTTGAAACTCATTGATTGAGTAATCAAAAAGCAAATTATTTTGAACGATGTCTAAGCCCTCATGTTCAAAAGCAGAGACTGATTCCGACTTAATAGCGATAGAATCTAACAAATTTTTAGTGGCTCTTACAACGTCTTTTGAGCCAGCAATTGCATGGTTTAATAGACCAAGAAAAAGCTTAGTAAAATATTCTGAAGTAGAAACTCCCTCAGCTGATAACTTTTGTTCTGAAATTATTCTTATACTTTCGGGATCTAGTCGATAAAGTACGCGCATTACTTCAGTTGCCGCTGTTTGACTGATTGTTTTGGCAACATTGTGTGAAAGTGTATAAAGAGGTCGTCCATACTCTGCGCTAGAGATAATTCGCACCATATTAGCAACAAAGCTATTTTCCTCATTAATTAGGTCTTTTCTCAAAAAGTCGTAGCATCCACGAGCGAAGCCAATCTCCCTTACAAACTTATTCTTCTCATCTACAGAATATTCAGATGGATTTAGTGATGAAAACCTAATTAATATTGGGGGAGTGTTTGCTTGTGTACTAGCTAGGGGATCTAACAAGTCACTGATTTCCCTAGATATTAGTTCGGAATGATTACTGCCTGATTTATGAGCGAAATTAAAATCTAATAGAATCAAATCGTATTTCCTAAGACGAATTTTGTAGTCTTCGTCCCCGTTCTTGAAATCATCGAAATCAATATATGTATCAACATTGAGTCCAAAGCTTTTTAGCTTTTCAATCCATAATCGGACTATTGCAACAGTTTTTGCTTCAAATTTTAAAGTGGAGAATTGCTCAGTTGTCAAATGTTTCCCAATTGTACTTAGCGCATCTAGACGTTTTTCAAGAGTCTTTAGCTTGCGAATGACATTTGTTTCATTGACACCTAGCGCTTCTTCCAATTCATTAATATAAGTAGTGAAAATGCTCTCCCAATTACGATCTTCGGACCAAACATTATTTAGCTCTTCTATTTCATCATCAAATACCACAACTTTCTTAATACTGAGAGCTTGTAGCTTCTCGATAATTACTTCTACTGTCATAGCTAAATCTTTTAACCTTTGTTCTATTACACTAAACTGACTAATTCAACTGCGAACCGATACAGCCTTTCTTGAGAATTTCGATCTGCAAGCAATGTAATTTTGCATCCTTCTAATTCAAGAAGTTCACGAACAATAAATAAACCAAGTCCTCTTCCATTTGGCTTAGAGACAGCCAAGAAATAATAGATCCCATAGCTTAGTTCGACTTGCCGCTAATCTCAACAAACCATTTTTGAAGATTGGGTAGACGTTTAAGCTGTT
>JAWXBT010000370.1:0-5927 GCA_034440315.1 bacterium | reverse complement strand
TAGTGGTACAGATCGTGGAGTTGTCGTTAATCTTCCTGATGTCTTATTTGAATTCGGAAAAGCCCGCATAACAAACCCTGCTCAAAGAACAATCAGAGACATTAGTGAAGTAATTATGAGCGTCCCAGCTCGCGGTATTTACGTGGAAGGCCACACTGATTCAGTAGGTACTTTGACATATAATCAAAAACTTTCAGAAGATAGATCATGGTCGGTTGCTGATGAACTCGTTAAAGACGGAGTTGAAAAGGGTCGCCTTTCGTTAAAGGCTTTGGTGAAAATGATCCAATTGCAACCAACTCAACTGAATCAGGAAGACAAAGAAATCGCAGAGTTGAAGTTATAATCGGCAATAATTAGTTTTATAGTAAGTCCAGAATTTTCCTCAAGAAAATCTTTATTTGGACTTAGGATCCCGCGCAGGGATAACCATAGTGCTCTTTTTAATTATTTCTTCGTGCCCAATTGCAATGACTGTAGTATAATTAAGTATGCGCTTTTCATTATTCCGTATTTTAATTGCTCTTTTTGTTCTCGGATTAAATACTGAATTTTGTGAATTTGCTTGTGCCCAATTTGCCAAAAAAATTGATCATTCTTGCTGTCCAGAATCAAGAAATGACCATAATTCTGAGGAATCTTGTTGTTCTGAAGCTTCACCATCTATTCTAGAAAAGACTATTCTAGAAAGAAGTGAAATTAAAAATATTTCATTACCTCTCTCCTTAATCCCAATTCCTTCAACTTCCTTCTTACTTGCCTCCCCAATTTATATTTTAAATCACAACTTAACTAATTTTGATAATTACATTTTAACTTTCAGAACCTCTCTTCTCCCTCCTCTAGGTGCAAATGCACCACCTTATACTGTTTAATTTAGTACTTCTTCCGGTAATTTTTTTACAACTCTCAATTTTACTTCTAAGAAAAGTTAAAGGTACTTTATATGAAAGTGTGTAAGTTATTTCTCTTAACTTTGATATTTATATTTTCACCCTCAGTTTGGGCAAACCCAGTTAGTTTTAAAGATGGCTGGGGCATAATGCCTACGTATACTCCTGATTATAGCGATTTAGAGATTAATTATTCTTTGACTAATAAATACTCTATTGGAGCTTCAGCTTTTTATAGAAAAGGGAGTGATAGTAAGGCAAGTTTTGGCATTGCTCAATATAATTACCTTCTAAAACGTTGGAATGAGCTTGAATCACAAGCTAATATTTACGCCACTATTGGCATGGGTGGTCGCCATGATTCAATTCTAGATGATTCAATCGCAGGATATTTGAGGCTTGAGGGAGATTTTGAAACTCGAAGAATCTATACAGCACTCAATGTTGAAACATTGCAGTCTCCCGGCAATGTTGATTTCAACAGAATTCGATATCGAGCAGGAGTTGCTCCGTATTTAGCACCCTTTAATGATCTACATACTTGGATAATTGCTCAAGTCGAGTACATGCCAGAGATGGATGATCAGTTAACGGTGACTCCTCTTTTGAGATTCTTTTATAATAACTATGCATTGGAAGTTGGTGCCACCTTAGAGGGTGAACCCTTTTTAGCTGCGATGGCTCATTTTTAATATTTTATTTAAATTAGGAAAAATATGTTCAAGAAAATAATTATTGCATCAGTACTTTTTATGGCTATTCCAACTCTATCTTTTTCTGAAGAAATAAAGATTACAGTTAAAGGAATGGTCTGTTCTTTTTGTGCTCAAGGCATAAAGAAAACATTTGGTAAAATGGATAATATAAAAAACATCAATGTGGATCTTGATAAAAAAATTGTCACAATTGAAATTGATGATTTGAAACCGTTAAGTGACGAAGAGATTAAAAATATAATTACTGATTCTGGATACGATGTTTTCACAATAGAAAGAGGCAAAAATGGTTAAAAAATTATTGCCTTACTTAACTTTATTTTCCTCACTGAGTACCTTGATCTGCTGTGCCCTACCAGCACTGCTTGTTAGTCTAGGATTTGGAGCCACACTCGTTTCTGTTTTAACAACATTTCCCCAACTTATTTGGCTCTCCGAGCATAAGACATTAGTTTTTAGCGTGGTAGGTGGATGTCTTCTGTTTGCTTGGTTTGCACGTTATAACGCTGAGAGTCTTATCTGTCCATCGGATCCTAAAATTGCCGAAAGTTGCGGAAGGGCTCGTCGGATATCGGGAGTTATTTTTTATATCTCTTTGGGGCTGTATTTGGTGGGTGGATTTTTTGCTTTTATAGCACATAGGATTTATAATTAGCGGCAGTTACTTTTTTTATATTTATTGTAACTTTCAAAAGTCATTGCCGAAAAGCAAAGACTTTAGAAAAACACTTTAGA
Organism: bacterium; assembly: GCA_034440315.1. Classification (GTDB taxonomy): domain Bacteria; phylum Bdellovibrionota_C; class UBA2361; order UBA2361; family J135; genus JAWXBT01. The sequence continues at coordinate 3,583 of JAWXBT010000370.1, read as the reverse complement.
TGAAAAATCGAGACTGTAACTAGTTTATTACAAGGATTGTTAATGCCAAAAATTAGTCGTCGAAAATTTCTTAGTACTTCTGCAACTTTGGCCACAGCTGCTGCCTTATCCGGTTTCGGTGGACGAATTATTTCAAAAGGCAATGCTCCATTAAACGGCCCTTTCTTTCGTAATCCAAATCTTGCTCGTAAAGCAATTGTTCTTGGTATGGACGGTCTTGATCCAAATCTAGTTAAGCGTTTTGTTGCAGAAGGCAGAATGCCAACATTTAAAAAACTAATGGAGAGGGGACATTTTGGTGAGTTACAAACAACAATGCCTCCACAAAGTCCGGTAGCATGGGCTAGTTTTATTACTGGTAGTAATCCCGGATCTCATGGCATCTATGATTTTATTCATAGAGATCCCACCACCTTTACCCCCTTTCTATCTACCTCACGTTCTTATCCTTCAGATTCAAAATTCGATATAGGATCTTGGTCAATTCCACTGGGTTCCGGTCGTGTAGATCTCTTAAGAAAAGGTGCAGCTTTGTGGGAGCCTTTTGAAGCTCATGATATTCCCGCCACCATTTATCAGATTCCAGCTAATTTCCCAGTTATTGGTAAAGGTAAAACAAAAGCCATAAGTGGAATGGGCACCCCAGATATGTTGGGTGGTTACGGTATTTCGACTTATTATACTGACACAACAGTTGAAGGTTCTGAAAAATTCACCTCTGTTCGTGTAATGAAAGTAAGACCAAATAATCACCGTATTGAAACAAAGATCAGTGGCCCTAAAAATGTTTTTCGTAATGACAAGAGTAATGCTGAAGTCGATTTTATAATTCGCCGTGATCCTTATGAAAATGTTTTAAAGCTTGAAATACAAGGTCAAACAATTATTCTTAAGCAAGGCGAATGGTCAGATTGGGTTCAAGTAAAGTTCGAATTTATTCCTTATTTTGCCAGTGCTCCTGGTGCTGTACGTTTCCTAGCAAAAGAAATTCATCCCAACTTTAAACTTTATATGTCTCCGATTCAGATCGATCCACTCGAACCAAGTATGCCAATCAGCAATCCAGCAAGCTATTCAGCAGAAGTAGCTGAAGCTATTGGACGATTTTATACCCAAGGTCTTCCAGCAGATCTAAAAGCTCTTTCGGAAGGTGTCCTTTCTGATGAAGAGTATTTACAACAAGCCAAAACGGTACTGATGGATAGTGAGCGAGCTTTAGATTATGAGCTTAGTAAGTTTAATGAAGGACTACTTTTCTTTTATTTTTCAAGTCCAGATCAAAATGAACATGTAATGTGGCGTAATTGGGATCCGAAACACCCTCTTTATGATCCCAATGCTAACCACGAAGTTAAGAATGCAGTAACATTCATGTATGAAAGAATGGATGAATGTTTAAAACGAACACTGGCCAAAGTAGATAGTTCTACATTGCTGATTGTGATGTCCGATCATGGTTTCGCGCCATTCTTAAGAGAGTTCAATCTAAATACTTGGATGGTTGAGCAGGGCTTTACTGCCGTAACTGATCGTAAGAAATACCACGAATCAAAATTCTTTGATTATGTTGATTGGCCCAAAACAAAGGCCTATGCACTCGGAATTAATGGAATATATTTAAATCTTCAAGGACGGGAAAATAAAGGTTCTTTAAGTGCAAAAGATGCGGATGGAGTTCGAGCGGAAATAATTGCAAAACTTGAAAAAGTAATTGATCCAACAAACGGTAAGCCAGTAGTTATGAAAGCTTTTGATTCAAGAGATATTTATCGTGGTCCCTATGCCAGCTTAGCTCCCGATATTTTAGTTGGTTATCATGGCGGTTACCGCATCTCAGATCAATCAGTACTTGGTCAATTTCCAAAAGGGATATTTGCGGATCGGACTGATAAATGGTCTGCCGATCACTGTATGGATCCACGAGTTGTGCCGGGAACACTTCTTACAAATTGGCGTTGCACAGGATCCACTCCAGGACTATGGGATCTAGCACCAAGTATACTAAATGCCTTTGGCTTACCGATTCCTAAAGAAATGACTGGGAATGCGATGTTGGAGAAATCGTAGAGCAGAGCTACATTTTTTTAATCTTATTTTCCCTATTTATCCGATCATCGCTTTATTGTGATGCACCAATACCGGCGGCTTTTCACCCTTAATAACTTCAGGTGTAATCACAACTTCTTTGATCGTGGAGTTTCCTGGAAGATCAAACATGATCTCAAGCATTGTCTCTTCAATAATTGCTCTTAAGCCACGTGCGCCAGTCTTTTTGGCCATTGCTTTTTCTGCAACAGCTTTCAAAGCCTCAGCAGTAAAAGTAAGGCTAGCATTTTCTAGATTAATTAAATGTGTGTATTGCTTTATTAAAGCATTTTTTGGTTCTGTTAATATTGCAACTAAAGAAGCCTCATCGAGTTCTTGTAAAGAGCAAATTACAGGTAATCTTCCGATAAATTCTGGGATCATGCCGAATGATAGCAAGTCTTGTTGTTCAAGATGTTTATTGAAATTAACCGATTTCTCTCGGCCCTTTGGAGCTTCATTTCCGAAACCCAATTTGTTTTTACCCATTCTGCGGCGAAGTAGAGCATCAAGTCCCTCAAATGCACCACCACAAATGAACAAGATATTCTTAGTATCAATTTGAATTAATTCTTGTTGTGGATGTTTACGTCCACCTTTTGGTGGGACATTGGCAACTGTACCTTCGATGATTTTTAAAAGTGCTTGCTGTACGCCTTCACCGGAAACGTCGCGAGTTACGGAAGGGCTATCTCCCTTTCTAGCGATCTTATCAATTTCATCTATATAGACGATACCGCGTTGAGCTTTCTCAATATCATAGTCAGCAGCTTGTAAAAGATTTACAATTATGTTCTCAACGTCTTCACCTACGTAGCCAGCTTCGGTTAAACTTGTAGCATCAGCAATTGTAAAAGGCACTTCAAGAATTCTGGCTAATGTCTGGGCCAATAAAGTCTTTCCCGATCCGGTTGGGCCTAATAATAAAATATTAGATTTTTGAAGTTCAATTTCACCTTTAGAATTTAGGTTACTCTCGATTCTCTTGTAATGATTGTGAACTGCAACAGAGAGAACTTTTTTTGCCAAGTCCTGACCGATTACGTATTCATCAAGAGATTTCTTGATCTCTCTTGGAGTTGGTATATCTGTTCTTTTTAAAGCACTTTTGGCCCCCGATAACTCCTCTGTAAGAATATCGTTGCAAAGCTCAATACATTCATCACAGATGTATACGCCAGGTCCAGCTATAAGCTTACGGACTTCATCTTGATTCTTTTCACAAAATGAACAGAAAAGAGAACTATTCTTAATACCTTTGGCCATAGCTAAAACCCCACATCTTAAAACCCCAGGATTTTTTATTAACTTATTACCTGGTCATATATAGATGCTGAAATTTCAAATTCGGCAGCTAAGGATTTTCAAGGAAAATCAAGTGAAAAGCCTTACTGCTTATATAATGTAAATCGGAATAATATTTTAAAGGCTTTAATAGGATCTTGAGAATGATGTAAATCTATTTGAAATATTCGATAACCGACCGTATTTACTGTTG
>JAWXBT010000369.1:0-2887 GCA_034440315.1 bacterium | reverse complement strand
TTATAGTAAGTCCAAAAAGAACTTTCCTAAAGAAAATCTTTTTTTTGGACTTAGGATCCCCCGGAGGGATGATTAATAGTTATCCTAACTAAATGTTTTAAGTAAACCGAAGGTTTTCAACAGAAAAGTATTCGGAAAAGTATTCGGAAATTACTTATTGGGATAACTATAGTGATTTCACTAGGTCTTAGATCATTATTTGAGAGAGGGTTTTATATGAAAAAAGATAATAAAGAGCAGGGTTCTATAGAGCTAATTGTGCTTGGATTACTTGCTGCATTGATAGTCGTGTTAGCTATTCCAGCTTTGCGAAGTATGGGCACAGTGACACAAAATCAACTTGAGTATATGGCCTCTGAAATGGCAACTCCACCACCAGCTACACCATAGTTTTTTTAGCTAAGCTTTCGGATTTTATTTGAGGTTTAATCTGTGAGGGTTCATCCAGGTTTTTTTGCACCTAAGAGTAGGAAGTGGCAGTTTCCAGCTGCTTTCGCACTTCTTATTTTTCTTTTGGCAATGAATGTATTTCGTGGACCAAAAGAATTTGTAGTGGCAAAGGAAATTTCAGCCCCACAGAAACTTCAAGATGTTTTAATAGTTAAATCTGCTTTTGCGGCAGGTGAACCGTTGGATAAATCTAAAATAGTTATTGAGAAACGAGCTGTAAATTCTCTTCCAGTTGATGCTGTCAGTACTTTTAATGACATAGAGGGAATGGTTGCTGCTGGACCAATTCCAGCTGGATACCCTTTGGCAAAAGTTTTGATTGCTAAACCTGTGCCGATGATTCCGATATCTGCTGAAGCCGATAGGCTAAACAAAGAACTAGATCCTATTGATGTTATGTTGCAAGAAATTATGCATGACACTGTGGCTTTGCCTGTAATGTTCTCGGGGGCAGCTCCAAAAAAAGGAGAGAGGATCGCATTAGCTCTACATAATATGAAAGGCGATACTGTCTTAATTCTTGATAGTGCCTGGGTTTCTGATTCAGGAGGCAGTGAAGCTACAATACGAGTCCCTCCCGATAGAGCTGTATATATTCAATCTGCTATTCGCTATGGAAGTTTGTCCCATATTGGGATTTCTACAGAAGGATCAAGTCCATACACTGGTCATACAGTTGATAATTTAAGCGATCTTCAAGTTTCTTTAGGACTGGCAACTTCATCGAAGTCAACGCAAGGCAGCAAGGTTGGGCCGAGAACATTTAGATCTTACGTTTGGGTTAAGGGGACTTCCGAGCGATTTGGTTTAGATGATAATGGGGCTTTGTATTTGGTCGATGAAAATGGACGGGAATTGTCAGGTCCGGTTATTAGTTCTTTAAAATAATGCAAATCGAGAAGCTGAGTGTGGGTAAGCTAAATGAATGGAATTTTAAAAGGTATTCAAAAGAAGACTGGCAACAGCAAAGTCGAAGAGGCTTCTCGAATTGTAGTACGTCCATCAAGTAAATTTGTTCAGGGTCAAAGTAATAATCCAGAAACTGTAATTACTAGTACTTCTGAAAACTTTGGGAGTAAGAGAGATTTCGTTGATGAACTAAAGGAGGCCGTTACCTTAAAGGCTGAAATATCTAGTTCTAACCAAATTATTACTGGTAAAACTACTCGAATTAAATTGATTCGCACCGAATCAACAGATGCAACTAAATCCATTTTACAAGATGATGTACCTGCCTGGGTTGGGCAATTACAGCAAAGCACGCCGCAAGTTGATATGCTAGTGCCTGCTGGCCGAAGAGCTTTAAATGATTTGATTACCGAAGATACGACTCGATCTGAATTACCCCAGTTGATTGTTAAAGCCATAAATATTGCCTCTCAAAAATTAACAGTCGGTGCTCGATTCTCACAAAGAGATATCGATAGTGCTATCGCAGAGCTAACAAATTTAATGTTAGGTAAGGGTCCGATTATTCCTCTTTATGAAGATCCATGGGTTACAGATATTTATTTAGATGGGCATCAAAGTATTAAGTGTATTCGTCGTGGCAAGGCTTTGGAAACTCCATTTAAGTTTAGAAGTCCTGAAGAGTATGAAGCTTACATCGGCTCGATGCTTCAAGGTGTAGAAAGAGTTTTAAATCTTAGCTCTCCGATTGTGGATTGTGTGCTTGACGATCCCTGGAGAAGTCGTGTGAATGCTGTTCATGGTTCACTATTAGATCGTGGAGAATCGGCTCTAGTTGTTCGCGTTCCTAGATTGCAACATATTACATTTTTCGATCTTATTCAGACACAAACTCTATCTCCTCAGATGGCTGCATGGTTAGCAGAATTAGTTGCTATGGGAGAAGCCAATATTTTAGTAGTTGGTGCAACGGGTTCTGGAAAGACTGTATTTACTACGGCACTTCTAAGTGCTGTTGGTTCAGATGAGAGAATATGTACGATTGAGGACGTGCCAGAGATATTTGTTCCTACTGCTCATTTAGAAAAACTTGTTGTTAGACCAGAAAATTCTCAAGGTAAGGGATCTGTAACAATGTATGAACTACTTAGGGCGGCTCTAAGAAGAGCTCCTCATAGAATAGTAGTTGGTGAAATTCGTGATAAAGAAGGACCGCTTTTTTTGAAAGCACTTGAGACTGGTCACTTAGGATCTGTAGCCACAATCCATGCACGTTCTGCCAAAGAAAGTTTATGGCGACTTCTTGATGTTGTAGCGGCTCATGAACATGCGCCGCAAGAGAGTATTCAAAGAAGAATTTCTCGTTCTGTAAACATTATAATATGCATGCAAAAAATAAATGGCCGTCCATGTATGGTAGATGTTTCGGAAGTGAAACAACCAATTGCTGGAGAGTTTATTGTTAATCAATTAATTCGCTATGAAGGAGAAGATTCTGACAATAGACGCAACTGGCGAATTATGACGA
>JAWXBT010000368.1:0-4759 GCA_034440315.1 bacterium | reverse complement strand
TTTTTAGCTACTGCAAAAAAAATTCGCATGAATAAAGATCAAGTTATTAGTAAAATTTAATCTCTAGTATTGAGTCACTATGGAATACAGAAATCTTGGAAAAGCAGGAATTAAAGTAAGTGAGCTCTCTTTAGGTTCCTGGGTTACATTTGGAGGATCACTAGATGCCTCATTAGCTCTTAAATGTATGAAGTCTGCCTTTGATCATGGCTGTAATTTTTTCGACAATGCTGAAGTCTATTCGCATGGTAAATCAGAAATAATTATGGGTGAAGCTCTTAAAAATTTTAAAAGAGAAGATCTTGTGATCTCGACTAAAATTTTTTGGGGTGGCGAAGGACCAAACGATATAGGTCTTTCTTGGAAACATCTAATTGAAGGCACCAAAAATTCACTTCTACGGTTACAACTTAGTTATGTAGATCTTCTATTTTGTCACCGTCCAGATCCTTCAACTCCGATCGAAGAAACTGTCCGAGCAATGGATAACATTATTCGCTCAGGACTCGCGTTTTATTGGGGTACTTCAGAATGGTCTGCAATTGAGATAGAAGAAGCTTTTCGCTTGTCTGAGAAATATAATTGTATTCCTCCCACAATGGAGCAACCACAATATAATATGCTTGTAAGAGATCGTTTCGAAGTAGAGTACTCACCATTATTTGAAAAATATAAACTTGGCACAACCATTTGGTCACCTTTAGCTTCCGGAGTCTTAAGTGGCAAATATAATGATGGAAAGCCAAAAAGTGCTTCTACAGATCGACAAGGCTGGGCGGAGAGATATCTAAACCAAGAAAATCTGAAAAAACTAAAAGGCATCCAAAGTATTTCAGCTGATCTTGATTGTAGTATGGCCCAACTAGCTTTAGCTTGGTGTTTAAAAAATCCAAATGTTAGCACTGTAATTACTGGTGCAACCTCGGTTGAACAGGTAAAGGAAAACATGAAAGCGATTGAAGTCAAAGATCGGTTAGATGATTCTGTGATGAAACGAATTGAAACTGCTTTAGCTTCTTAGTAACAAAATCACATCTTTCAAAGTCTCAAGCATCAAATCAGCCTTGGTATGTTTTACTTCTTTTATTGTTAGACCATCTGGAATTCTTATTGCAAACATACCAGCTGATTTTGCGGCTTCAATTCCGTGCTCTGAATCTTCAAGAACAATACATTCATCTGGCTGGACTGAAAGTAACCTCTGAGCTTCTAAAAAAATATCTGGGAATGGCTTACCCCTATCAACTTGATCTACTCCAACGACTGCATGAAATTTATTATATATCCCAATAGATTGAAGGCATTTCTTAGCAGTAGCTGTATATGCCGAAGTTCCGACGGCTCTAAGAAAATTATGAGTTTCAAGAAAAGTCAAAAGATCTTCGAGACCATGCTTAGTCGGCAGTGGTTCATCATTAAAATGATGCTGTTCATGATTATTCAAAATCGGAACAAACTTTTCCAAATCAATCTTCACACCAGCAATTAGTGCCACCTCATAAACTCTCTGCAAAGCAAATTTTCGACCTCGCCCTTTTAAATCAGTATGTCCATCCTCAGTTAAATTAAATCCAACCTCTTTACACGCCGCCTGCCATGCTCGCTTATAGACAGGTTCGCTATCAATAATTAAACCATCCATGTCGAATATTACGGCTTTAATGTGGGAAAGATTTTTCATAATGTCCAAAAGCACTTGCTCCTAAATCTCACTTAGGCTTTACGAGCCTCGCGAATTTTCACCATTTCTTGAGAAGCCTCATAGAAGATCGGGCAAAAGGTTCAAATGTATTACGATGGCCCTTCGATGCGCTTCGCTTACTCATGGCATTCGACTCGGAAGCAGTGGCTTGCCATGAGCGAGGGCCTTTTGGCCCGAGTCGAATGGACCCAAGGGGGATCGAACCCCTGACCTCTACAATGCCATTGTAGCGCTCTCCCAACTGAGCTATGGGCCCGTAAACACTAGTCTTTGAGTTAATATACTTACGAAATTTTCGTAGAAAAGAAAAGGCCTTGAAAAGGCTCAGAATATTAACATTTAGGGCCAAGATGTCGATTTTATTGAGGTGAGTGTTGATTATTTTTCTGAGTTCTAAAATTTTGAGTGGTAATTATGAAAAGATCTAGTGCTTCCATCAAGAATATTAAAGTAGAACCTAATATCTATTCAGCAGAAAGTTGGGAACAAGCAAAAAAGTTAGCGGATTTTTTTTCTCCAATTCCAAACGTAATTAGTTATTGCGTATCGACACTTAGAAATTCAAAACCAACAAAATCCTCACGAAGAATTTCTACAGTTCTAAGACCAATAGATAAAATTTCTACAATTAAAAATGCTCTTTACTTTGGAGCGGCGACTCTTTTTCCTGATCAACTACTTGTTTCAGATGAAACTACTTCCAAGGAATTAGTTACCATACTACAACCAAATCTGTATGCAGCATTACTTACAGCAACGTATATGTTACGTCGAACAAAAAAATTAGCTGAAATCCATGGCTGTAATCACAATAATGAAGAAGAATTTTTACAGTATATGGAGCTTGGATATATTCTTGGTGATGCAATTCCCTCATTAGGATCCTCAGATGGTGTAATTTTAGGGGCATTAATGCAAACTGCCCTTTCAGCTTTCATGCTCAAAGATTCGAAGAAATTTGAAAATTACAGAAAATCCCATAAATACTATCTCGATCTGAACTATGAGCATAAAACATTTGGTTGCGATCGTACTCAAATTGGAGCCTATCTAGTGAGAATGTTCGGATATAGCACTCAATCACTATACGATATAAGAGAATCTTTAAGGGGTAATTCAATAGGTGTTAGTCAAAAAGCTTTGACCTTAGAAACTTGGACAAAGTGTGTCCCGTTAATAGAACAATTTGCTAATGGCAAAGAAGAGCATGTAATCTTCACTGATTTAGCGCTTGGTGTAAATTCTCCTGACTCAATAAAAGAAATGTGTTCAAATATTATGAATAGTGGAACCTCCTTTCAATGGATGAAAAAAGGATACGTCCCTTCATTTAAAAATCCACTAAAAGACATGGAAGATTTAGAAAATAAAAATCCGTAGTGATTAAAATGATTGCTTTAATGTCAAAGATTTATTAGTCGTTGCGGAAATTAAGAGGGAAAAGGCCACTTCTGTATCAGGGCATATGCTTTTTGAATCTAACAATTCTAAAACTTGATCTTCATTAACCCAACCTGACCATTCCCATTCTCGATCATAATTTGAAATTTCTTGTTCAGTAACAACCGCATAAGAATATACTCTCTGTGTGACTGAAGAATCTGAATACAGAAATTCTCCTAGATATCTTATCGGTTCTTGTATTTTTGTTTCTTCAAATAATTCTCGCTTAGCTGCATTTTCTGGCGTTTCACCTGGATCAATTTTTCCACCTGCTCCTAAAGCATAAAGAGAAGGAAAGATTTTCTTGGTAGAAAGTCTTTTATTTAAGAAATATTGACCTTTTGAATTTCTGATGATGATTATTGCAACTGACTTTTCAGTCATTTTTTGTAACTCGCTATAATTTTTTCCATCTCAACTATGAGATCTTCTTCACGACCAATTGGAATTGTTGTTGCAGCTGCTAACCTATGGCAGGCATCAACAAATCCACCTACTTTACGAGTCGCCTGAGGTAGAATCTCTGTTAATCCAGGTCTAGTACCATTTTCAATTTGAGTGACTAAAAAACTAGGCACTCTCATAGAAACTTTACTTATCTTTTCCTTCAATTCTCCTACTCCTGGTATGATGCTTGAAACATGCTGAAAGCCTGCAATATATTTTGAAGTATCTTGATCAGTGAATCTCGTAGAATCTCTGAATTTTTGGCATAAAAGCCCAACGGTTTTAACGCCATACTCATTAAATGAATCTTTAAGATCAAACCAATTGATGTTTAAGGATTCGTTCAAAGTTTGAGTTTCCATGACAAATTTAAAACGAGCTGACATTTCTTCTAAATATGGTTTTGCCAAAATTGTAAGAGCATCAAAGGATTTTTCTGAAAGTGCTTTGATTGCAATATCAGATCCACCTTTAAAATATGCAATGCTACCAAGACAATCTACCGCTTTGCAAAGTTCCTTATAATCAAAATTTCCACCATAAAGATATATAAAACCAGTCGAAGAGATCTCTCCTTGTTTCCGAGCTTCCATAGCTGCGAGCTGGTTCACTCCTTGTAAATCTCCATCAATTAAGAATCCATCACCTAAGGCACCTAACGCACCTAGTGCTGCTAAATCTATATTCCATGAATTTAAAGCCAGGGAAAAAATAAATGATAAAGCACTCGCTGAGCAGTGAGCCTCTCGAATTCCAAACTGAAGCGGATTAATAATTCTGACTGAAGAGGATTCAGAACCTGAAATTGCATGATGGTCTAAAATCAATACACGAAATCGATTCTGATTAATCTCTTTAATCGTTTCAATCATTCCTGAACCAAAATCAGCAAATACAATTAAGCCATTATCTGAAATTAATTCTCCTGAAAATATTTTGGCAACTATTTCAGGATAAGGCTTTTCGAGAGCAAATCGATGGACTTTATAACTTTCTCTTTCAAATGCTTTGAATAAAATTGTACCAGTACTCAACCCATCTGTGTCGTTATGATGCAAAAGAACAACTTCTTTTGGAGCATTAGTTAAAAATTCAGATACTATTTTCGTTATAGAATCTTTAAGTTTCCGGATTGAATCTTCGATAGTCATTAACATCGCCTTTTAG
>JAWXBT010000367.1:0-16231 GCA_034440315.1 bacterium | reverse complement strand
TATAACTAACCCGAAGGGTTAACAAGAAAAAAGATTTGACTTAGTCTCCATTGCCATATCTTGTGATTCGGCAAAGACTTTTGAAAAACACTATAGATGGAGAACTACATTTAAGTTTCCTTTTAAATGCCGCTACAAGAATGAAACAATTCGTGCTTTACCTTGTAAATCAACTGAATAATTAAATTGTACTAAGTATCCAAGGTTTGAAAATATTAATCTTTCAGGCTATCTGGCCAGATCTGCCAAAAATCAAGTTGTTCAGAACGATCAGGAATATCTTTGTCAGTGCTGTTTTCAAACAATCTTAGTGGATAACCTGGTGTAACAGAATGAACAATTACTTGTTCATTCTGAATCGAGAAAAATAATCTCCAGGCTCCGCAACCCATTCGAAAGAAATTATTAGGAAAATCTTCCTTACGCCATTTAGTAATTCGACGAGTTCGATGAGGTTCTGGGTTACGTTCTAGGATTTTCTTGGCGCGATCAATAAAATTAACTTTTCTTTCTAAAAGCCAGGAAAACTGATCATTGGCAAGTGCAGAATAAACAACTTGATAACTTGGAGGTTTAGCCAACTCAGCTTCAACTTCAGCTAACCAGCCATTTTTAGCCGATGGAAATGAGTCGATTTCACTAATGTAAGGTTTGATATCGAGAATGGGTGTGCCATCAATAAGATCCGTTGCGCCAATTGTTAATTTTAAACCAGAGGTTTTGATTAACTGTACAGCAGAAATTCCAATTGGATTAGGTCTATGAGGAGCTCGAGTTGCAAAGACCCCCCTTTTACCGTAACTACCTCTAGGAGGTAGAACTTTTGGTTTCCAGGTTTGATTCTTATGAAACCACCAAATGAGCCAAATATAATCAAATCCTTTTAGATCTTGCAGTCCTTGATCGAAACCTTTTCCAGGAAATAGTTCAATTGTACAATTCTCTTCTGTCGATTGATCGGGTTGATGTGGCGCATCAAATTTAACTCGCCTTGAGCTTTTAACAATTCCTATTGGCTTAAGGATTAAGGAATCTAACTCTACTGACACTTAAACCTACCTTTAAGTAGTTGGTGTTGGAGTCGGAGTGGCTCCAACGATTAAATCAGCTTCAGAGATTGCGTCAAATTGGGGTTTTGTTATATCAAAAGCTTCGCCAACATCAAGATCTGCATCTATTCCCACAGTGCCGTCAGCTATATCTTCGTCTCCATCAAGCTCAAATATTAGAGAAAATTTTGTAGTTGGGCCAATCCCCAACTCCTCTTTTGAGAGTTCATAAACTAAATAGGTATCTGTAGTATCTGATTCAGTAACTGTCGGGCTTGCATCAATTAGGTCTCCCGAAATTTCAATAAAAGATGAAAAGAGAACATAAGAAAGAGCAATTGGAAATTTTACTTTTAAAATAACTCCTTCAACTTTAAAATTAGAGATATTAACTGTAACTTGAGTTCGATCGCCTGTATCTATATTTTTTGGATCGACAGTAACTGCAACTTTTGCCGGTCCTTCTGGTAATGTGCTTCCACCACCACCACCACAACCTAGTAATAAAATGAATGAAACTAAAATGAGATAAGGTGATTTCATATTGGTATTAACTCTAAAATAATTTAGAATATATATAGTAACTTTCAAAAGTCTTTGCCGAAAACAAAGGCTTTAGAAAGTTACTATCCCCCAGAGGGATAATAAATAGTGTTTTTCATTTTCAAAAATTATAGCTTCCCGAAAGGTTAACAAGAAACAAGATTCGACTTACTCTCATTGTCATATCTTGTGATTCGGCAAAGACTTTTGAAAAACACTATAGACTAAAAGAAATGCCTAAGAGTATCATCCGTCTTGAATCACGAAAAGCCCGATTATCTACTAAGTCCAAAAGAACTTTCCGAAAGAAAATCTTTATTTGGACTTACGATCCCGCGTAGGGATGATAAATAGTTAGCGATAATCTCGCTTGAGAAACTTCATTAAATTACTCACTATTTTTTCAGCCTGTACTCCAAAAGTAGTATATTTTGTACTAAGAATCTCACAATATCCCCGATCAAAGTTTAATTGATATCTTCCAGCCAATTCTATATTCGATCCATTGGTATTTTCGGCTGGCAGTATACCCGATTCAACCACTTCGATATTTGATAAATCAATTTTTGGACCATTTAATGCCTGAGTAAAATCCTCAAGAAAAGATTTTACTTCAAATTCAGGGATATCTAAATTTCCTTGTTCTCCCCAATGGCGAATATATCCAGTGCCGATAGCTGTACGATGCCCCCTGGGAACTGCAAAATAAAGCCTTCCATTATTACTTGTAACAGAGAAGGCATATTTAGGATCTAATTGGAAATTAATGACAACATTGAATCCTTTTACCCAACGCATCGGCTGACGACGGTGAATTATTTCCTCAAGAGAAATTGAATCTATAAACGGACCTGTCGCATTTACTACGGTTTTTGTTCTAAGACTTTTTTCAATATTTTCACTCAACATTGAAACATTAAAGGAATCGTAACAACGTGAGATTTTTAAAACTTGAGCATGTTCATAAACTTGACCGTTATGCATAAGCAAATAATCCAAAAAACTTTGTGCTAGATCGTTAGGGTCAGTAACAACGGCATCTTGCCATAAAAGATAGTGCGTATTCGAAAGCCCACTTAAGATTTGACTTTCTTTCAAAACAAATTCTTTATCTAGAATCTTAGGGCTGGATAGGGAGTTTTGACTCGCAAACCTAAGAAAGTTATAAAGTCTAATACCTAAAGAAATTGGATATTTACTTTTCAGACCAGTTGCTGAAAGAGGCATTAAGCATGGTAGCGGTTTTATGTATCTAGAATATTCTTTTAAATGTCTGCCTTGCTCTAAAATTGATTCTCTTGCTCGTAAAATATTTAAAGACTGTAGATAGCGAAGCCCGCCATGAATAATTCTTAAACTATTTTTAGATGTACCTTGATTAATCTTGCTTTTCTCGACAAGCGCAACCTTGAGACCCTGCTTGGAAGCTTCTCGCGCAACTCCAAGTCCAGTTATACCACCTCCAATAACAACCATATCTAGAAAATCATTCATAATCTCTTTGCTTTCACTATCAACATATTACCGTGCATGAAGGGAACTAGTGCATCAAGTTTTACAAAAAAGAAAATAATTGGTGATAAGTAACTATAGATTTTGAAACTCTTTTGCATTTTGTTCAAATCTTGGCCAGTAATCACTGTTCCCTTCTGACCTCTTTTCCCCTTTAAAATATCTAATGCCCCAGTTATTAAAGTATCAATTAACTCAGAGAAAATTCTAGAATAGGAATGAGTTTCTTGAATTTGAAAGAAATTTTCCAAAAGTTTACACAGTGTACTTTGAGTATATCCAGCTCTTAAGTGACCATGAGCCTTATCTGTCTGACCAATATAATTCTTCAACTTTCTAAGTATACCCTCTTTGGGATTTGGTACATTTATAACTAGATTTCCATTCGGTTTAATTATTCTATACATTTCTTTGATAAATTCTTGATCAGATTCAATATGCTCAAGAAAATCTACAATCACTACAAGATCGAATTGATTGTCAACAAATGGAGTTGATCGATCATCAATTTTATAAACTCGATCTTCGACTAAACTTTGAATACTCAAAACTGTTTCTTCACTTATGTCAGCACTATGCCACTCACCTCCCCTTTCTCTAAGAAGTAGACTAATAACTCCATTGTCAGATCCAATATCTAAGCAAACTTTTCCTGAATAATCTTTGCCAATCATTAATGTTATCTTTTCAAGTTTTCTCTGCTTTAAGGGAGATTTTTGAAAGAGGCTCAAGGCCCAGGCCTTTGCTTGAGAATTCATATAATAAAATGTGTAGATGTTAGAAATTGAAGTTAACTAACATCTTCAAACGGGGCAATTGGAGATCAATTATATAAAGAACTCTGTCTAAATTTTAATCAACTGTTCGATTTGAGATCATTCAGTAAGTTTATTTAAATCAGATAGTTAATCAAAAGATTATGAAGTAGAGGATAGCTATCTTCACAAGGATCATATTGATATCAATGACTTAGCACTTGGCAACAATTTTGCAATGTAAAGTGTAAGCAGGGCCACTATCAGGGATTGAGGAGTGGAAAAGAAGAGGAGCTCTTGTGCAGTCCCTTGCGACAGTTTAGACAATACATTAGGAGCAAACAAAATGGGCAACACAATAATCGAAAGACTTTTTACTTCATTTGCAGATCTAGAGAGCGCAATTCATAGTGCTAAAAATACTCTAGTAAAAAAAGGAAATGTGCCAAATGGCATCATGGAGAGAATTGGTTCTTATGACGAAATTCTCTTAAAGCAACGACAGTTGGCTTCAAAACTTTGTGATTTTATCAACAGAGGCGATTGGGATGAAGTTGGTCGCCATGTTTCTCTTATTAATGGGCTCTCTTCAATGATTAGAGATGATGCAAGATCGATGTTGTCAGTACTTTCTGGAGCTAGTACTGCTCAAGAAGAAACTAAGTATTGTTAAATTTTTTGCAGGCTCGTATAAGCAGCGGTTTTCTTCTTGCGGGGCACTGCCCCGCTTTTCTACTGTTAAAATAATAAAATGAACAAAGTTGAAAATTTTAAAAATCAACTTCCAAAAAATGAACTTGGTGTTGCATTAATTATAGTTCTTTTAGTGATTGCACTTGGTAGTATTCTTGTTATCAATCTGACTCAAAGTACCTATCGTGATGCCTTACTAAACAATGCTTCCGTAAAGCGCCTGCAAGCTGAATACTTATTGAAATCAACTATTAACTTTGCTCGTATTCTTATTGCACAAGATGCTTCTCCCGATTTGGACTCACCGAAAGATAGCTGGGCACAATTTAGTAAGGGTCAAGCAATTCCAGTACCTGAGCTCTTAGGCATTAATGAGCCTGGCTTGAATATTGAGATTGAAATTCAAGCAGAGGATAATAAGTTGCCTATCCGTGCATTAATTAGTGGCGATGGCCCCTCCGGAATTGTTGGTGAAAATGAAAAGAAATGGCGAGATGCTACGGTGCGTCTTTTTGAAAAACTTGGTTTTGATGATGATGAAAAAGAAATAGATCATACTAAAACTTTTCCGAACAAGCATTTCGATTCCAAAGAATTAGTTGCCCTGCTTATCGATTTTATGGATCATGATAGTGATTCATATGAAGATCCAGAATTTAGTAGAGGTTTTGAAGGAGATCTAGCTCCTGACTTTTTTCCAAATGTACGCTTAAAAAGAATTGGAGAATTAGTTACCGTTCCTGGATTTACTCCAGCTCGTTTAAGAAAACTGACACCTCTGATTACAGTATTTGAAAATAGTAGAATCAATATCAATTTATCTCCTCCAATAATTCTTGAATCTCTTAACGAAGAAATCGATTCAACAGCATCAAAAGCAATTATGGAAAAGCGAGCAAGCGAAGATCCTTTTTCAACGCAAAATCTTAATTCTGATTTGATAGATATAATTGGGAGTGATGCTAAAAACTATGTAGCTACGATGATTAAGGTAAATAGCGGTTGGTTTCAGATCTTAGCTAAGGTTGATTACGGTACTACTACCTATTTTATGAGAACTTTTGTCTCTAGAAACTTATCTAGAGAGCCTGGAGCATTGCCTCAAATTAAATCCGTTGAGCTATTTTAAATAAGTAAGATTTTTTATCGTAGAGAACACCAAGTCCACTTTGAGTACATTTTACAGTAAACGCTGTATCATGGGTCTTAAATTTAACATTATACGTTACTTTGTCTAATGATCTCACAGTACTATTGCTTTCTTATTAGAATTAAGCATATACTCCTTCCTCCAAACTGATTTTTATTTGAGTTGATTCGGAGTTTTATGGCTCGTAAATGTGCAATTTCAGGCAAAGTTAAACAAGCTGGCAACAGAGTTAGTCATGCTAATAACCGATCTAAACATTTTTTCGGTATTAATCTTCAATCTAAAAGAATCTTTGATCCTGAATCTAAAAAATTCATCAGACTTAGGCTCTCAACTAATATGATTCGCACTATTGATAAAATCGGCCTAAATGCTGCTCTTAAAAAGCACAAGGTTTCATTGAAAGATATTTCTGCTCAGTAAGCTAGTTTTCAAAAACTTAGTGCCGATATATTTAAGAAATTGAATACTTCAAATCAGAAATAATTTGGATATTTTGCCTGTTTGAAATGGCACGGGATACTGAGGCACAACCTAAAAAGGTGTCCTGAGAAAAAATCCAGTGTCATTTAAGAAAGGTGGTGCGGGGCTACTTTTTAAAGGTGGTTTTAAAGGTGGTTTAAAGGTGGTGCGGGGCTACTTTCTTCTTCTTCTTCTTTTCTTCTTTTACAGCAAGAAACTTTTAACTAAAGGAAACGATATAATATATGAAAGAAAACTATTAATACCTTTTAGATATAAAAGATGCCGCGTTTACCGAAAGTACATTTAAACGGAACCCTCCTCCTTATAACCACGAGCGTAGAAGAAAATTTAATGTTTCCTGCAAATTCTTTAGTTAATGAAATCGTTAAAAGCACTCTAGCAAGTGCACAAAAGCATCATCCAGTTGAAGTTTCTCATATCATAGTCCAATCAACTCATGTTCATTTCACCGCAACGGTTGTAGATCCAAATGACATCCGAGGCTTTATGGAGAGGTTTAAAACGGAGTCCGCGCATCGAATCAATCGCTTATTAGGAAAAAAGAAAAGAACAATATGGTGTGAAGGTTATGATAGTACGATTATATTAGATTTAGAGAAGGCAATTGAAAAAATTGTCTATATTTATATCAACCCAATAAAAGACGGACTAGTAGAATCGATTGACCATTATCCTGGAATCTCATCCTGGGAATTTTTAAATAAACAAAAAACAACTTTTGCAACATATTTTATACCAAGGGATGCTGTTCGTAAGCTTGAAGACAGAATTTTATCAAGGGAAGATTATGAGAGAGAAAGAAGACATCTCTTGTTAAAAAAGAAAAGAACTTCATTCAAAATTGACATTAATGCTTGGATGAAAGTTTTTAATATTACAGATTTAGAAGAACAAAAAGAAATTAATCAGAAAATTGTAGAGGCGGTAAGGGAAAAAGAAAATGAATATAGAGAAAATCGCCAGTTTGAAAAGAAAACTGTTTTAGGAGTAACAAAATTATTGAAAGAAAGGCCCGGTTCCACGTTTATTCCGAATAGAGAAGGAAGAAAAACTTTCTGCATCAGCTCAGACAAAAAAATACGAATTAGTTTCATACAAAGTATTAAGGAACTAATTAGTCAAGCCAGAAGTGTTTTACTCGAGTGGAGAAAAGGAAATTTTCAAACTCCTTATCCTATTGGACTTTATCCTCCGTCTCTTCCAAAGAGAGCTGAGGCGTTTGGTTGGTAAAATTACAGGTTGGAATCATTGTCGGCATTTTGGCCGAGATGTATTTGTGTATCTATTGTTTATGAATTCATAGAAAAAAATATAAAAGAATATAATTTTTGATTTTTTGACTGTTTTTATTCTGTTGTGTTTATTAGTAGCCCCGCTCTAGAGGACTCTGGAACTAATGCACCTCTCCGCGTCTGGAGGCATTGATTTTTTCAGCGTGCAGCTTCACAGCTTCTATATTCGGCATTACTGGCTCCCCTGTTTCAACAGAATCCAGCTCCACTGCCTTTCTCAACTCCCTAGGATCCATAATTCCGAGGCGTTGTCTATTTGGTACAAAAATCTCACCGCAAGCCTTACATTGCACAATTACAATTATCCCCTCAAGCGTCACTCTTGTATATTCAGTACTAAAAAACTTATCATCAGCTTCACAAGTTTCACAGCCTGGACACTCAATATGATCAATAAACGTCTCAGCCAAGCCTTTAAGTCTAAATTTCAATGACATTAGTAAAACCTATTTGATTTTTTTAGTTACAGTAATCTTCGTGCCATTATCTTCATAACAAACACGATCCATCGTTCCAAAAATTATTCTCAAACCTCTTCCATAGAATAAAAGAGAGCCATCGTTTATAAAGTCGAGTGGTCCTCTTGGAGCATCAAATCCTTTACCTGAATCCTTTATGCTTATAGATAAATTTCCTTCAGAATAACTACAGCTTATTGAAATTGGTCTCTCAGAATAACTTGTATCTAAAAGCCTTTCAGCTTTCATGTTGCTAAATTTATCAACTCCATTTACATCAAACTCATCTTTCCAAGCAGATTGTAATTCTAAATTTCCATGCTCAAGACTGTTTGCTAATGCTTCTTGAAAAGCTAAGGTAATTTTTAATTTCAAGTTGAGATCAATAATACCAGCTGCATGCATTTCATTTAATAACGGTAAAGCAAAAGCGATATTACCAATATCTTTCACACTACAAGAATATATAGCAGAATAATTTGTAAGACATTTTAAAATTTTGTATTGGGCTTCCTCTGCTCTTAAACAACTCACTACTCTTACTATTGTTTCTTGAAGGAATCGGTAATCGATCGGTTTTTGTAAAAAATCAACTGCACCAGATCTAAGAGCTTGTACTGCCTCTTCCGCTTTTGCAGCACTGGAAACAACCATGATAGCTTGATTGGGTTTACTGCAGCGCACTGCATCCATGAAAGCCTGTCCACTTAACTCCGGAAGATCAAAGTCACTGATGATTATCTCGTAACTATTGTTTTTAGCAGCATCGAGTGCCGAGTTAAAATCCGAAGCTACGTCAAAGTTCCAGCCGTTATTTGAAAAGAATTCTTTGTAGTCCTTTTGTAAGGAACCGCTGTCATGAATGAGGAGTAAATTTGGGGACGGATTTAGCACCATTCGTGGCGAAGCTCCTTACGTTTAACTTTATGTCAACGTTACTTTGGGATTTTACTCACCATCATAAATTGGCAGGAGCTTATCCAACATTAAAAGTTCGAAAGTTTCCTTTACGAATCCCTTAAGAGGCTTGACCATCAAGACACCATTGTCGGCTTTCAGCCTTTTATAACACATCAAAACTTTTCCAATTCCATAGCTATTGATTATTTCAACACCATTTAAATCCAAAACAATTGTTCGTAAACCTGAATCATAAACTTTATTAAAAGCTTTTCTAAGCGCTTCACCTGATTGCTCTGAATCAAGATCTTCGCCTACTGTAATAAATCCTTTTTCGCCTGTTGAAGATGTTTCAAAGTCCATTGTTTCCCCTCTAAGTAACCGTTGACTGTTAATTTGCTATGCACTCAAATTATCAACCTTTGATCCTGGATAAAGCACAGAACTTTATCCGATTGAGCGACACACAATAACTATCGGCAAAGCCTAAAGCTGACTTAATCTTCTATTTTAAACTTATATGACCTTAGTTTTATTACTTTTTTTCAGGTTCTTTTTTGCTATCCTCTTCCCATAGAGGGAATCTGGTTGAGAATCGAGAATCATCAATAACAATCTGAACTCCTTTGCGATTTCGTAGATTTACGATCAATGGTGCTTTTAAATTAGCAGTAGTCAGACTAGGGCCTGGACGAACTGTCACTAAAACTAAGATTGCAAACTCATCTGTTTCTGTAAGATCTAAGCGAGGATCTCCGATTGGCAATGGGATACTATAGCCTTCTCCAAATGCATTGCCATCAACAACAACAAAAGCCAAATCTTGATTATCAATAGAGTGGATCCAAGAAAAAGGCGGTTTATGTTCCAGTAATACGAATCGCTCTTCTTTAGGAAATCCAATTACTCCACCTGTGAAATAGATCACTGCCTCAGAAGCGACGGAGAACTCTCCGAATCTGCTACTTTGAAAGGTTAATGTCTTACTCTCTTCGTTATTCATCTGAATCTTTGCCTCCACTCTTCTTAGTCTCAATTTTTGTAGTGGTGGCACTCAATTTACTTAAATTACCAACTCCTTTCTTATTAAATCCTTCTTTATTTCCCCAAGCAGCAGCAAGTCCATCTAACTCTCCCTTAATCTCCGGTCCAGCAGCAGCTTGTTTATTTTCTTCAAGGATCTGTAAATATATCTCTTCTCTATAAATTTTTAATTCTTTTGGAGCATCAACTCCGACTCGAATTTGATTGCCTTTGAGCTCAACCAGGGTGATTTTAATTTTATCACCTATGTAGATGCTCTCTCCGGGCTTTCTAGTTAATATCAGCATGGGCCTTCCTTGGCGTTAATGTTTCTCGTGCAGTTCACAATCGACACTAAGATTAAGATGACTGCAATATGCAGATTTCATCGAAATTTGTTAGAATGCCGTTTTAAGGATTTTGAGCTTATAAGTAATCTAAAAGACTAATTTGTAATACTTTACCACTGACTGCTAGCGACGTTTCAAGGGCATTTTGAGCCTGATTTAGATTTGTGGCAGAGTCAAAAACATCTGCTCCTTGAGTTCGAGATAGAACTTCATTGAGGTTTAGTTGTAATGAATCAAGAATACTGACTGAATTATCTATCCTAGCAAGTCGTCCAGCCACTGTTACCTGTTCATTCTGAAGGTCATTAGTTCTGGAAGCTTCAATCAAGTCAATGGTACTTAATATATCTTGAGTTTGTACAGAAGTTTCAGTTGAAAAATCATATGCTATGCCGCCACCATCAGGAACTCCCCCAACAGTTGAAGATTTGAATCCTTCTAAAGATCTGCCTAATATTTCAAGGGCATGAATAGCATTATCAAATACCTGGTTCCCCGGAGTATTAACATCTACTTTTGTACTATCAGTTACATAAACACTTCTTATGGAATCATTGCCAATTGAAGTAGTGTATGAATATCTTTTGGCAGCTTCTGCGGAAGTTGAATTTGTATAAGGTACCACATCGGGATTGTATGGAGCGGTAGAATCAGCAGCTCCACCATAGATGTATCTTCCTTGGTATTTTGTGTTGGCCATTCCAACAATTGCATTGCGTAATTCTAGTACTTCAGCTGCCATTTGAGCACGAACTGATGGGCCTAATGTTTCGTTAGCTCCTTGGGTAGCGAGTTCTTTTGCTCTCACCATAATATCATTGGCTTGAGTCATGATATCACTTTGCAATCCTAAAACACCGCGAGCAGTCTCTATTCTTAGTTTATGCTTATCATAACGTCTTACTGTTTCTCGCATGTCAGCAATTGCTGGTGCCAAGGTTGGATCGTCCCCAGGTTTTGCTACAGCAATACCAGAGGAAGCTTCCTGACTATATTTAACAACATCCGATCTGCTTTTTTGAATCAGATCAATCGTGTTACGTAATACTTGGGATTCTGTTATTCGTGTCATAACTTAGAGCGCATTAAATATTTCATCTAAAAGTTGATTTCCAATTCTTATTAACCTGGCAGATGCTTCGTAAGCTTTCTGAAATCGAGTTAATGAAGTAAATTCCTCATCGATGCTTGTAGCAGAGACTTGATCTCTTCGATCGGCTGCTATCTTATAATTACTATCACTTACTGTTTTATCTGTTGCTGATTTAGATTTTTCATTTCCAACAAAGCTAACTGCATTGACATAGAATTGCTCAATGGTGCCAGTAAAACTAAAGCCTCCAACTGTGTCGGTATATGTATCATCTTGTAGATCTACTAATGCTTGTAGGTTTGTGGCATCACCGGGGGCTCCGCTTAGAACACCTGCTGTAGCATTAAGATCTCTGCCAGCTGCAATATCTCTTGGATCTGTTGAAGCAAGTTGTAGTAAGCTTGAATAATTTGTAACTCCAGCATGAGTGCCTAAGTCGTCCGGTAGCCCATCCCCATCAGTATCTTTTAAACCAGAAAAGGCAAAATCAAAGAATCCATATACACCTGGAATATTCCCATCTAAATCCATCGAACTAGCTTGATGTACACCACCACTGGTTTCATCTGGTCCAAGATATTCTTCATTGAACTCAGTTAAAAGAAATCTAGTTATACCTTCAATACGAGAAGCAAGCTCTGGCAACACCCCATCCCCTTGGAACGGTGAAGTATCAGTTGCAGAGTAAACGCCTCTAACATTCAATAAACCTGCTAAACCTCCACTACCTGAAGCAATATCTCCAGTTAAATCTACATGTGCAGCACCACCAGAACCACCATAGTTATAAACAATGAAACTTGGCGTTCCTCCCCAAAGAGTAGGTGGCAAAGAAGAGCCAGCAAATGATGGGGAATTCGTAACTTCTAAATCTCTACTATTTGATCCGTATACTAGATCGAGTCCACTTGGTAGAGTTACATTGATAGTACCATCAGACAATTCAGTAACATTAAAACTTAACTTTCCAGATAGTTTCTCTAAAAGGAAATCACGACGATCTCTTTCATCCGCTGCAACATTGCCTGTACTTTCTCTTTGAGCAACAAGTTGATTGAGTGTTGCAATCTGAGATGTCATTAAGTTGATTGAATCAACTTCGATTACAAGTTTTTCATCTATTTCTCTTTGTAGGTTGGCCAAGGAGTTATAAGTATCTTTAATAGAACCAACTAAATCTCGGCCTCTCTCAATTACGTTAGCACGTAATTCAAGACTTGCTGGATTAACTGTCAAATCATTTAATGCTGCAAAAAAATCAGTTAGAGTTATGCCGATTGTTTGTGTATCACCAGTTAGACTAAATAAATCTTCAACTCTACTTAGCAGATCGTCTTTTGTTGTTGCATTTGATTTATTCTGAACTGCTTCTCTAAGACTTCGATTTGCGAATTCATCAACATATCGAATTAAACTTGAAATCTTAACACCCGAACCAATATTAAGTCCGGTCTTTCCATCGCCCGAGCTTTGATTCTCAAGTTGCACACTTCTTCGTGCATAGCCGGGAGTATTGGCATTAGCAATATTATTCGAAATACTTGCAAGAACGCCCTGCTGCGCATTCAAAGAGCTAATTGCTGTATTTAATAATTTTGCTCCAAAGTTGGCCATTGCATTATCCTAATGAGGAAATATTTTCCTGATAATTCTCCACTTAAGATATAGAGCAAGTGTTATGCCAGACGTGACATATGGTGATTGACTGAACCAACAGGTTGAGTTTGTTTTGAGACTATTCCATTTGAATTATAAACCGGAATGCTTTTATGAGAATGGGCAAGTATTGCCGCGATTGTACCATTCACAAATTTTGATGAGAAATTAACCATTCCTTCTAGTTCAACAGTTTTGCGTTTAGAAACAGTGATCAATTCTTTTAAGATACCGCAAACTTCTTTAATCTTAAGAGAATCTTCAGGATCAAAGGCTCTCTCTGCTATAGCAGTAATTCTTAATTCAGGTCTGTTACTTGTAATCTGCCGTAAAATTGTCTTGAGAATTGTTATTCTACCTTCTTGTTCCTGCTTAATGCGTTCAATTAAGGAATGTCTTTTTACAGCACATTCTTCAATATTTTGGCTCTTGAGAGCATGTATCGCAGCTCTTTCTTCATCAACAAGCCGCAAGTATTCACGCTGATGTTGGCACTCTTTATTAAGAGAGGTTAATAGGTCATTAACGATCTTATGATTTTTTGCAAACAAACTCGCACTCAAAGCCTACTCCGAACAGTTTATAAACTATTCGATAAGGAATTAACTCTGTTTAAAATATTCGGAAAAAGTTTATTGCTATCAATGCTTGAAGTAGTTTAGAGACCTAGTTCATCAATCATTTTCTTAGCAAGTTCTTTGGAATCGAGTTTAAAACCGTTTGCATACTTAGCTTTCATTTCAGCTACTTTATCCGGTCTAACTGTTTCCTCTTCAGCTTTAATATCTAAGCTGCCAAGATCTCTTGCTAATGCAGAAATACGAACTGATTCTTCTTCTGAATTGCCACTCTCTTTAGTGGAAGCGTTAGTTTTCTTTTGAAAACTATCTTGTTGGAACTGTCTTACTCTGAGAGCCTCAGCCTCATTTACCGCAATTTTTTTAATATCCATTTTCTTTTCTCTCCTTGATGCGTAACTTAAGAAATTCCATTTCCTTAATATTATGATGACTTATCTCGGGTAAGATGCCCGACTTTTTTTACTTCCTTAAAGATTAACAATTACAGCTACTTACTGCTCTTATAGCCATCGACTTTCCGAAGATCCTTAGCTACCATCTCTCTAATGCCAATACCTTGTCCATTAGAAAATGAGTCGGCTAAGGCTTCATTAAACATGTCCCTATACATCTCTCCCTCATTACTATTACCACCGAGGAAGTCAGATTTGGGGACAGTATCCCACATCGACTTGAATACTTGATGCAAAAGGAGTGCCTCAAATTGTCTAGATGCTTTATCAATCTGCTGATCTTTACTTGGAATACTTTTATTATCCAATGGTTTTGAAGTACTAGCTAGATGTTGATTGCCACTTCTTTGGTTCGTTTGTGCTTGTTGCACAAGATAATCAGCTCGTGCTGCACTGCTTATCCCTAGGAAGTCTTTTCCGATATCAGGCATAACTTTCCTTACATTACTACTAATTCAGCATGTAGAGCACCTGCTCTTTTCAATGCTGTAAATATACTAATTAGATCCCGAGGCGTTGCTCCAAGTGCATTCAATCCTGAAACAAGTTCTCCTAAACTTACTTGCTCCTTAACTAATGTAAAGTTACCGCCTTCTTCAGAAACAGTCACATCGGAGTTTGTAACAACTTGCGTTTCCCCTGAAGCAAGTGCACCTGGTTGAGAAACCTGTCTCTCACTTCTAATTGAAATTTGAAGATTGCCATGGGCCAATGCAACGGTACTAATCGTTACATTTTCACCCATGATAATCGTACCTGTTTTCTCGTTAACAACTACTTTTGCTGGTATATCTTGCTCGACTTCAATCGATTCAAGTTGTGCAACAAGTCCAATCGGATTGTTAGCATAATCACCAACGATTGGAACTTCCAATGAGGCAGAATCAAGAGGTTTAGCTAATGGCTGACCCAAAAATAAATTTATCTCATGAATTGTTCTTGTCATGGTCGTAAAATCCGGTTCTCGAAGTACAATTCGAATACGTTGAGATTGGAATAAATCATAAGGAATTGCTCGTTCTACCGTAGCTCCTTCTGAAATTTGTGCAACTGTAGGATGATTTTTTTGAGCAGAATCCCCTTCCGCGCTACTCACTGTAAAACCACCGACTGTTAATGATCCTTGGGCCATGGCATATGTATTTCCATCTGCCCCTTTTAAAGGTGTCATCAGTAATGTGCCACCCTCTAGACTTTTAGCATCGCCTAAAGATGAGAGTGTTACATCAAGCTTTGTGCCTGGTCTTACAAATGGAGGTAATATAGCTGTCAGCATTACCGAAGCTACATTTTTAACTTTTAATTCATTTGGCTCTACACGCACTCCCATTTTTTCGAGCATATTTGAGAGGCTTTTTGTAGTGAATTGAATACTATTACCATCTCCTGTTCCATTGAGACCAACAACTAGGCCATAACCAACTAATTGGTTGCCTCGAACACCCTCAATATCTGCAATGTCTTTCAAACGTGCAGCTTGTACAGGTACTGTTGCAAATACTAGTAAGATAATAATTACTAATCTAATTTTTTTTAAAATGGCCATACTGTCCTCAATGTTCTTCCTAACCAACCTTCTCGCTGCGCATCTCCCAACTGTCCACGTCCATAGTAGTCAATTCTCATATTTGCTATCCGCGAAGACTCAACTACGTTTTCAGAAGTAATGTCTCTAGGTCTAATCAGACCAGTCATCACCATGATTTGCTCTTCGTTATTTACAGAAATTATTTTTGTACCTTCAATACGTAGAATTCCAGTCGGTAAAACCTCAACGACCATTGCTGAAATATTTCCAGTCAGACTATCTTTTCTTGAAGTCTGGCCCTCTCCTTTGAAATCATTCTGAGTATTTGCTCCAATTAAACTAGCTAAATCAGCATCTGGATTACTTTGAATAAACTGCTTATCTAAACCAAGTAAGCCTGAAATAGCTGCTTTTATCGTTGATTTTCCTTTAATTTCAGTATCAGCATCTTTTTTCCCTTCTGTCTTTTCAGAAATTTTTACAGTAATTAAATCTAAAGGCTGCCAAGCTCGAACATCTCGAAAGAAATCACTGCTACTTCCAGTCTCTCGATATAATGAAGAGGTTTGGCCCGGATCACCCAAACTCAATGGACCATTATAATCTTTAGGATTCAAATCAGGTGGACCATATGGCTGAAGATGAGGATTTGGTAATTTATCCGTATTTGCTGCGGCTCTTAGATCATATGCATCTTTACTTTCATTAGC
>JAWXBT010000366.1:0-5184 GCA_034440315.1 bacterium | reverse complement strand
CTACCTGACTGGCTAATCATTGATGATTTTTCAGTTATTATTGGCTCTAGGAAAAGGTTAAAATCTTTAACCCCTGCCAGCCTTTTGTTGTTTTTCTCAGTTAACTTCATAAAATTACCTTAAAAATTTTGCTCTTAAAAGTAAGATAGCTATAAAAAACTATTCCTTACATTCCTATTTGGTACACTGCCCTCTTGCTTCAATCGCTTTCAAAGCTTCTTTACTAACAATCAAATAAGTGTGCTTGATTAAGTCGTAAACATTTACACCAGCGGGAGACATCGTTGTTATATTATCAAGGTTCTTTGCAGATCTGTGTGTCATTTCATCATTTGCACCAACAGTAATCAAAAGAGCGGAACCAGTTGCGCCAACTTTTTTGATTAACTCTGCCATCTCAGAAGTTTTGCCACTCTTGATTTTGAGCTCATCTAATACAATCAACTGCTCATTTTTAATTTTGCTAGATAGTGCTGAACAAAGAGCTTTTCTTCTAATCTCTCTCGGTACTTTAAATTCATAACTTCTAGGTGTTGGTCCATGAACAACTGCACCACCTACCCATAATGGAGAAATGGAACTACCTGCACGAGCTCTGCCTGTACCTTTCTGGGCAAATGGTTTTTTCTTGCCACCTTTCATCTCACTTCTTGTAAGCACATCATGAGTTCCAGCTCTTCTCTTAGCTAACTGCCATCTTACAACTTGATGAACAAGATGCTTATACAATGGGGCAGCAAACACTTCTGGATTCAAATCCAAGGTGCCGGCATCTTTTCCTTGCATTGTCTTAACTTTACATTCCACCGTTTTCACAGCTAGTCCTCAACTTTAAAATTCAAACTAAAAAGTCATTTAAGCAGCAGCGGCAGCTTCCTGTGGCTGCGGTACTGATACTCCTGAGTAAGTTTTAATGGCCTTTCGAACCACAACAAACCCACCTTTAAATCCAGGAACTGCTCCTTTAACTAAAAGAACATTCTCTTCTGGTCTAACAGCTACAATTTCCAAATTCTGAACTGTTACCTGCTCACAACCCATCAATCCTGGCATTCTCTTTCCCTTATGAACTTTTCCAGGAAATTTTCGACAACCGATCGAACCAACGTGTCTACGTACTTCATGAGTACCACGAGTTTGTGGTTGACCTTTAATATGATGTCTTCTTACAACGCCAGAAAATCCGCGACCGATAGAAACTCCAGTTACATCCACCATTTGACCAGGTGAGAAAACTTCTGTGACTTTAACTTCTTTACCAGCTGTCCAGCCAAGAGTGTTAACATCACATCTAATTTCTTCAACTTTGTAAAAGGCTCCGCTTCCAGCTTTTGAGAACTGTCCAGCATCAGACTTAGTTACTCTTTGCATCTTGCGAGGTCCAAAACCGAATTGAACTCCGGAATATCCGTTCCGGTCATCAGTCTTGACATCCAATACAAAGCATGGCCCGGTCTCGACAATGGTCACAGGTATACACTCACCGTCTGAGTTGAATACTTGGGTCATTCCCAATTTTCTTCCTACCAATCCCTCTGGATACTTTTTTGAATCCATAAATCTTTCCAGTTTAATTCAATTTCGCTGTATTTTACCTATTCAGCATAAGCTTCATAATTACTGAAGCTTAATCTCCACATCAATTCCAGTTGAAAGCTCTAACTTTCCTAAGTCGTCAATTGTTTGTTGAGTGGGCTCAAGAATATCAAGCAATCTTTTATGAGTGCGAATCTCAAATTGTTCCCGTGACTTCTTGTCAACGTGAGGAGAACGATTCACAGTGAACCTTTCAATTCTAGTTGGCAAAGGCAACGGGCCTGCAACTCTGCCACCTGTTCTGCGCACTATTTGCACTATCTCTGTAACAGCTGCATCGAGTAACTTGTGATCGTACCCTTTGAGCCGTATGCGAATTTTCTGTCCACCTAACATTCGCTAATATCCTAAAAAACTCATTAAACGGATCGAGATGAAACTCTCGATCCGCCAATTACATCAAATTAAGCAATAATCTCTGTAACAACTCCGGCACCAACTGTCTTACCACCTTCACGGATAGCAAAACGTGACTGCTTTTCCAAAGCGATCGGCTGAATTAAATCGATCTCTACTGTGATATTGTCACCAGGCATAGCCATCTCGACACCTTCCGGAAGCTTTACGTTTCCAGTTACGTCTGTAGTTCTAAAATAGAACTGAGGACGGTATCCGTTGAAAAATGGTTTATGTCTTCCACCTTCACTTTGTGTGAGGATGTAAGCTTCTGCCTTAAATTTTGTATGCGGCTTAATAGATCCGTTAGCAGCAAGAACTTGTCCTCGCTCTACGTCTTCTCTCTTAAGTCCACGAAGAAGAACTCCGACGTTATCGCCAGCTTGACCTTGATCAAGAAGCTTACGGAACATTTCGACTCCAGTTACAACTGTTTTAACAGTATCTTTAAGTCCGATGATTTCTATTTCTTCACCAACTTTTACAACACCACGTTCAATACGACCTGTAGCTACTGTTCCTCTACCTTGAATTGAGAACACGTCCTCAACAGGCATCAAGAAAGGTTTAGCTATATCTCGCTCTGGAACTGGAATGTATTCATCCAATGTTGCCAAAAGTTTCTGGATTGACTGCATACCTAGTTCATCATCATCTCCTCTAAGAGCCTTAAGAGCGCTGCCTTTGATGATTGGAGTTGTGTCACCAGGGAACTTGTAATGGTTGAGAAGTTCTCTAACTTCCATCTCAACTAATTCCAAAAGCTCTTTGTCATCAACAAGATCAACTTTATTTAAGAAAACAACGATGTAGGGAACGCCTACTTGGCGTGCCAAAAGAATATGTTCACGAGTCTGAGGCATCGGACCGTCAGCGGCATTCACTACAAGAATCGCGCCGTCCATCTGTGCAGCACCAGTGATCATGTTTTTTACATAGTCAGCATGGCCCGGACAATCTACGTGTGCGTAATGTCTATTTACTGTTTCATATTCTACGTGCGCGCTAGCAATTGTAACTGTCTTAGTTGCGTCACGAACAGTTCCACCCTTTGCGATATCGCTATAAGCTTTTGCTGTAGCCATACCAAGCTTGGCCTGTGTATTGACCAAGGCAGCTGTAAGAGTAGTTTTACCATGATCAACGTGACCGATAGTTCCCACGTTTACGTGTGGTTTGGTTCTCTCGAACTTTGCTTTTGACATTGTCAATGCTCCCTAAGTTATTAAAACAAAAATTAAAGTTTACTTACTCACCAAACTTTCCTGAATATTTCCAGGAACCGATGAATAATGGTGATATTCCATGGTGAAGCTTGCCCTTCCTTGCGACATAGAACGAAGATCGGTTGCGTATCCGAACATTTCAGCCAATGGAACTTGTGTCTTTATTGCTTGCGCACCAGCTCTTGGTTCCATGCCCAAAATTTGACCTCTTCTTCTGTTAATGTCGCCTACCACGTTGCTCACGAAATCATCAGGTGTCACAACTTCTAAGGCCATGATCGGTTCAAGAAGAGACATTCCAGCTTTGCGGCAGGCTTCCTTCACGCACATCGATCCGGCGATCTTAAATGCCATTTCACTTGAGTCAACGTCGTGGTAACTTCCATAGGTAAGAGCAACTCTTATATCAATTACTGGATAGCCAGCCAAAATGCCACCTTGCAAAGCTTCAGTCACGCCATCTTCAACAGCTGGAATATACTCACGAGGAATAACTCCGCCTTTGACTTCATCAACAAACTCAAAGCCTTTTCCTGCTTCTAATGGTTCTATGCGCAATAGAACATGTCCGAATTGACCTCGACCACCTGTTTGTTTTGCATGCTTATATTCATACTCAACAGAACCCTTGATGGTTTCTCGATATGCAACTTGTGGCTTACCAACATTTGTCGCAACACCAAATTCTCTAAAAAGTCTTTGTTGAACAATATCTAAATGAAGCTCTCCCATTCCAGAGATAATTGTTTGTCCGGATTCATGATCAACAGCCAATCTAAGAGATGGATCTTCTTTTGAAAGCTTAGAAAGAGAAAGTCCCATCTTCTGTTCATCAGCCTTAGTTTTCGGCTCGATTGCAACAGAGATAACTGGAGCTGGGGCATAAATACTTTCAAGCAGGAGAGGATGATCAGGATCGCAAAGAGTATCTCCAGTGATCGTTTCCTTCATGGAAACAATAGCACCGATATCTCCAGCACGAATCTCTTTAATATCTTCACGCTTATCAGCGTGCATCTTAACAAGACGACCTACTCTTTCGTTTCTACCTCTTGTTGAATTGAGGATGTTCATGCCTGTTTCAAGTTTCCCTGAGTAAACGCGCACGAATGTTAAAACTCCTACATAAGGATCGGTAATAATCTTAAAAGCAATTGCAGAGAATGGAGAATCATCATTTGGTTCTCTAATGATTACTTTTGTTTCATCTTTAATATCCAAGCCTTGAATTGATGGAACATCAAGTGGGGATGGCAAATATTCAATAACTGCATCAAGAAGCGGCTGAACACCTTTATTCTTAAAAGACGCTCCGCAAAGGATTGGAAATCCTTCCATAGCAAGACACATCTTTCTAATACCGAGCTTAACCTCTTCTAAAGTTAATTCAGTACCAGCAAGATATTTTTCCATTAGATCTTCATTGCATGCAGCCTCAGCAATGGATTCAATCATGTATTCACGAGCTTTAGTGGCTTGATCTAAAAGTTCTTCAGGAATATCACGATATTCGTATTTTGCACCCAGAGAATCTTCTAGATAAAAAGTAGCCTTCATGGTTACTAAATCTATGATGCCCTTAAATGTACTTTCTTTACCAATTGGAATCTGAATTGGAACAGGCTTAGCATGCAATCTTTCTTTGATACACTGAACGCAATATTCAAAATTTGCACCAGCGCGATCCATTTTATTTACAAAACAGATACGAGGAACTTTAAACTTGGTTGCTTGACGCCAAACAGTTTCAGATTGAGGTTCAACACCACTTACGCCGTCAAAGAGAACAACACCACCATCTAATACACGTAAGCTTCTTTCAACTTCGATAGTAAAATCTACGTGACCAGGAGTATCAATAATATTGATTCGATGATTTGGATATTGTTTTTCGGAACCAGCCCAAAAGCAAGTTGTTGCAGCAGAAGTAATAGTAATGCCGCGTTCCTGCTCAAGCTCCATGTAG
>JAWXBT010000365.1:0-4385 GCA_034440315.1 bacterium | reverse complement strand
TAATTGATCTATGAAGACATTGTGTGCACGATCAAGCCATGCCTCATTACCATATTCATCCTGAAGAATTCTATTGTCATAATTCTTTTCAAAAACCCTTTCAAAATTATCTGTTCCCCATCCTAGATATGATCTTTCAGCTATAGCTTTTTCTGACATCTCCCAAACAAGCGGTCGAACAGCAGTCGCCTGATTCAAATATACTTTCCTCAAGTACCCATTATGGGATAATAACGAAAAAGCGGAAATAATTATTGCTACTATAGACAAGCCGAAAATTGAATACACCGTCACAGACCTTACTTTTTTATCTCTAATCTTAGAGACCAGCCAAATAATAAAGAGAAATGCTAATGAGAATAAAACGACATATGAAGAAGCTCTGGCTTGACCAAGAAATCCATTAGAAAAATCACCAAACCATATTTTGCTATTGATAATGCTTGGGTTAATAACTATTACTATCGGCAATACATACATCCACCATTTCTTTTTTTCTGATTGAAATAAATAGTACAGAGAGAGTAAAAAGGCTCCAAAAATATACATAGCAGCAAATGTAGTATTTCCAAAAGTAAAAGCTTCTGCTTTATAGTCTTGGAACATAAGATTTACTCCTTCTGGACTCAAAAAATACATGAAAGAAAATAGTGCCGAAGAAAAAATGACTGCGAGAATTATTTTATTTTGCCTTATTCTGTTATTCCTGACCAATACCCATAACACATAAATCACGAATCCAAGATTGATTAAATACCATATACCAGTTGTTCTTGTAGCGACTGACCAAAATGAAGTTTGGAAATTCATACCGACACTGCCTGAAATTGTGAGAAATATAAAATATAATAATATAGATACAAATATTGGAGATCTAGGAATCAATAATGAGTTATCCTTTTTAAACAAATAAAATCCAAATACAATTCCTAAGATAATCGCAAGTAAAATCAGACTTACCGCCCTTGTAGATGAACCACCAAATAAAAACGTATTAAACTTAACAAACGGAAAGAGTATTATAAACAAATAAAATGTATACTCAACAAACTTCCAAAAAAATGACTCTTTTTTATCTGCTATAAGCATAAGTTAAACTATTATAAACCAAAATCCATAAATAACAAAACCGCCCCTTTCAGGGCGGTTTTGTTTAACTAAACATCGAGCTAACTTACACTTTCAAACTAGACTAATTAAGAATCTGATATGCAGTCTTGAAATCATCCATGTTTGAGGTATAAGTACCACCAGTCATATCAGTATCATCTACTGTGTCCCATTCAAGTGCTGTTAGAGCTGCGCGGTATTGACCGGTACCTGAAGCGGCACTAATTGGAACTGAGATTGCTAATGTAAATGTCTCTGATGTACCTTCACTAATCTCGTAGTTACCTACGGTAGTCTTTGTTGCATCAGTATTATTCACTAGAGTAGCTGCTATTGTAACCGATGTTGTAGCTACACCTGCCTTATCAACAACATATGCAAGATCAGCTGTTGTGAGAGATGAAACATACATAGTATCACCAATAGCTGTTACAGTATATCTAATAATAAATAGACCAGTATCATTGTTTGCACTATCTGGGAATGATCCACTTGTTGGGGTAGTAGTATTAGGAACTACTGAAACCAACATAAGAGCAATGCCCTTTGTCCTGAAGGACTGAGCCTTTCCAGTAAGAGTACCTGTCTTCTCTGTTGCATCAGTCAAAGCATCACCGGCTGAATTTTCAACAACCATGTATGATCTGTTTGTAGCTGATACGGAAGCAATAAGATAATCACCTTCATCGAAATCTGTTGAACTGGCAGCTGTATTCTCAACATCATTGACATCAGCCGAGATAGAGAATGTTAGTGTTTCACCAGCATTGATTGTAAGATCAAGATTATCAAATGTAACTGAACCAGTTTGAGCAGCTGTTAGACCTACTGATTCTGAATACTCCTTTCCATCAATTTTGAGAGTAAGAGTACCAGTAAGAGCACCGACACTATCTCCATCAGTGGTCAAAGTGACTGGGAATTGATCCAAGACTACCTTTGATGAACCATCAAGCTTCAATTTACCTGTCAAGAGAATGACTTTATCGGTATTACTTGAAGCATTAACTACTACAATATTGGTTTCTGGAGACGAAGAATCTGAAACGAGTTTGAGTATTGTATCTGCAGATGTGGAGAAGCTTACAAAAGCTACTGTAGCTACACTTCCTGAAGCATCAAGATCTCCAACTCCTGTTTCTGTTGTTGTTACACCAGATCCATCTACATATCTGATATTTTCAACATCAAGAGTAACAACCTCTGAATCTATATCACCTGTATCAAGATTGTTTGCACCATCTAATGTGAAGTAGATATTCTGTGTAACATCAGCTCTCAAAATTGAGCCAGCATTAAGAGTAATGGTCTTAGAATATTTACCTGTACTGTCTTTATTAAAGTCAACAGCACTTGCTGTACCGATCCTTGTTTCACCCAACCAGATTGAGACGGAATTAACATAATCAGCGATTCTGGTAGAACCGGAAGTGTTTGTTAGAACGAAAGCCAATTTCATTGACTGTAGTGCAACATCACCATCCTTTGCAGCCTTTGCTTCAAATGCCAAAACCTTCACATCTTTCTGACCATCACCAACTTCTTCTGTACTATATTGTGAGAGTTGTGAAAATGTTGCAATTGTTCCATAGGAACCAACTAATCCTGTTGTTCCAGTAACTGGTGCGCCTCCAGCCTTTGGTATACAATCAAATCCTACTGGACAGTTGACGACAACTGGCATATTAGCTGAACATGTGAAACCTGCTGGGCAAGTAGCTGGAGTCATAGCGACACCGCCACCATTCAAAGCACCGCGAGTAAGAGGACCTACGAAACCGGTTGAAGGAATACCGTTTGCAGCTTGATATCTCTTTACTGCTGTTTGTGTCTGTGAACCAAAGTAACCTTTTGTAGCGTCACCTGAACTTAGGGCTGGAATAACAAAGCCACTTGCTAATAATTGTGTCTGTAGCGCAACAACATCTGCACCTGTTGAACCAACAGTCAAATTTGTGTTGAAACTAGCAGCTGATGCGATCATTGCGAAAGCCAAAACGGCTACGCCTGATGCAATAAGAACTTTTTTCATACGTATGATTTTTATAATTAATGCACCCTTCTCTTATTACTATTAATTAGTAGAGAAGTTAATGCAATTTGTAAACTAATAATTCCACTTCCTTTCACTCGATGTTATCGACACACCGAGCAAAAGGAGTTTGTGGGTAAAACGATTGATCGAAATTTGATAATAAAAATTGCAGATTAACGACATACTGCAAAATAATTTTCAAATTCCAATACAAGAAACCCGAAAAACACAATTGTAAACCATCCGTCAAAACGGATCGATCGACAACTATTTATTTTTCAAAGTTCTTTCCCATTGCCCTCATTTTCATTTCGAAAACAAGGTTTGCTCTGGGACGAATATATGAAGAAAAACTTCACACACTCGTTACAAAGCATTATAGCTCGAAAACATAGAAAGGTGCAAAAATTTTGATGTGGATAACGTAAAGAAACACAATAATCGCAAAAATACCCTAAAAACAAGTATCTATCGGCTATTACTAACTGCCAAGCAATTCTAGGGCAAAACAACCCAAAAGTCAACAAAAGAAGATTTAGGTTTTTAATGAGTATCTACTCCACCTTCTTTCTCCATCTTTCTTAACAAGACCTTGATTTACCAATTCTATAAGTTCTCTTTGAATAGTTTTTTCGCTACAATCTTTTATGATTTTAGAGAAGTCTTTTATGGTCAAATTCGATTGATTCTTTAGAGTAGAGATTATAATTTCTTGTCTTTGTGTTTTTTTCTCACTTCCTCCTTCATGTCCTTTGGTTATACCAGATTTAGCTTGATCAAAGTCACCTAAATGGTTTTTATGACCTTTTGACTGTTGTGATAGGTTTTGGGATAGATTTTTATTACCCAATCTAAAACCTGATGAAAAAAGATCTGGTGTCTTAAAGAATGCTTCTGATAATACATAACCAGCACTTTCTGCACTTTCAGCCAATCTATCCCTGAGCATGGCAACTACATTATCAATTTCTCTTACCAATAACCTATGATTCATTTCAGAAATAAGGTTAGAAATCTTGGCTACATTTAATAATGATAAAGTTTCAAGAGCAGCAGTGAACAATGATTGGATAACAGCATTTTTATCCCCAGGTAAAGAATTTGAAGCAGAGAAAGATGATGACAAAAGGTCAATACCTCTATCGCGCATTTCCCACTTGATCGGCTCTTCGTCCTTTAGAAGTCCTGAAACTAAATATAGGCCAGCAGTTATCTTTTCTGTCTTTTTGAAGATATAAAT
>JAWXBT010000364.1:0-7900 GCA_034440315.1 bacterium | reverse complement strand
TATTTCACTCTGTTGCTCCATTCTCGTATATGGCAGTAATGACTATCGTAAGTCCAAAAAGAACTTTCCTAAAGAAAATCATTATTTGGACTTAGAATCCCCCGAAGGGATGACTATATGTAAATCTTTTAGGGCCTTTTTTGGAGAATTCATGAAAATTTCTACTCTTGTTCTTTCATTTGGAGTTTTTTTTGCTGCTGCTAGCGTCAGAGCAGACACGATTACCTTAGTTGCAGATGTTTGGTGTCCATATAACTGCGGGACTAAAGATTCTAATCCTGGAATCTTAATTGAAGTTGCCAAATATGCTCTTGGCAAAGCTGGTCATTCAGTTGAATACACGAATGTTCCCTGGGCCAGGGCAATTGAGGATAGTCGGGTTGGAAAATACTCTGGAATTGTTGGAGCATATAAAGAGGATGCCCCCGACTTCGTTTTTCCTGAAAAGGGCATAATGCCATCAAGTAATGATTTCTTTGTTAAGGCTGGCTCAACTTGGAAGTTTGAAAGCATCGCATCTCTTGCCTCTGTAAGTCTTGGTACTATACATGAGTATAGCTATGGGGATGAGATTGATAAGTATATTGAAGCTAATCATAAAGATCCTACAAAAATTCAGATGGGAGCTGGTGACGATGCTTTAGCTAAGAACATTGAAAAACTTTTAGCTGGTAGAATCGGAGCAATGATCGAGGATGCTGCAGTAATGAGTTACCAGTTAAAACAGAGTGGAAAAACCGGACAAATTGTTAAAGCAGGAACTTTTGGTGGGGATGATGTTCATGTTGCC
Source organism: bacterium (assembly GCA_034440315.1). Lineage (GTDB taxonomy): Bacteria > Bdellovibrionota_C > UBA2361 > UBA2361 > J135 > JAWXBT01. The sequence goes on along the minus strand of JAWXBT010000364.1, from coordinate 7,110 downwards.
TTCTCTCCTAAAAATCCTAATTCTCAAGCCTATGCAAAACTCATGACTGATGGCTTAAATGAGTTAGTCATCAATGGAGAATTTGAGAAAATTAAAGCAAAATATCAATAGTTTACTCCAATAGGCACTCGCTAAAGAAGCTTAAGTTTAACAAGTCGAGTGCCGACAATTTTCCTTAGTTAGTCATGCTAAGGGAGATTGATACAGTGAGTGTAAAAATTGGAGTAACACACAAAGCCGCAATTATTGTGGCACTTATCTCTTCCACAGTACTGACAGGCTTTGGATATTTTGATTATCAAAAAGAAGCAAGACAGCTGGTTGTAGGAGTTGAGCAGAAGTTGCAACTGACAGTCAATCGAGTTGTCACAATTTCTAGTCCAGCTTTATGGAATCTTGAAGTTGGACAGATCGAATCTACTCTAAGTGCTGAGGCTATCGATCCAGATGTTGATTCAATAGTGGTAAAAGAAGGAAATACTCCGCAAGAATTTAAAATTACAAAATCAGTTTCAAAAAATTTAGGAGAAAGTGTTCTTTCGACAGAAGATCAAAGAATAGGTGTATTTTCAACTTCAAGAGAGGTAAGTTTTCAAGATAAAGTTATTGGTCTTGTTGTTGTGAATTTTAACGACAAGGCATTGAAAGCTAGATTGCAAGAGACACTTTATAGTAAGGTTGTACAAACAATAGTTTTAAATATTTGCATTATATTAACTCTTTTTGTGGCTTTGAGTAGGCTTTTGGTTCGGCCTCTGACAAATGTGATTACAGGATTGTTGCAACAATCTCAGAGATTATCTGAAGGTGCAGAAATACTGAATAGAGATAGTGCTGGTCTAGCAACTGGAGCAACTGAGCAGGCTAAAGCTTTAGAGGCAACTGCACAATCTTTAGAGGAAATATCAACTACGACTGCTTCTACCGTAGAGTCCATCGAAGTTGCTAGATCCCTAGTTGATAAAGCAAAAACTTCAGCTCAGGAGAGTCAAAAACTTGCTGGAGAATTATCTGATGCAATGAAATTGATTGCCATAGCAAGTCAAAGTACATCTGAGATCATTTCGACTATTGAATCGATCGCTTTTCAAACAAATTTATTAGCACTAAACGCTGCAGTTGAAGCAGCAAGAGCAGGTGATGCAGGAAAAGGATTTGCCGTCGTAGCTGAGGAGGTTCGTAGTTTAGCCAAGAGATCGTCTTTGGCAGCTAAGGAGACAACTCATAAAATCGAAGAAGCTCTGCAAGCTACTAGAGGTGGTTTTTCTATGAGTCGTCGTGTTAGCGATGAATTGGGTGGAATCTCATTAAAGGTTATTGAGATTGATGATTTAATGACTAAGGTAGACATCGCTGCTAAAAAGCAACGTCAAGGGATCATGATGATCAAAAATGGAGCTGAGAAGATAATGGGGCTCACTCAAGCGACTGCTGATGGAGCAAGAAGAAGTAACGAGACTGCAATTTCAGTTGAAGGTCAAGCCTCTGCGCTTGAGGTGCAAGTCGATTCACTGAAAACATTGGTGTAGTTTTTACCCGTTTTAAAATGACGAAGCATTATATTTTGTGTCGAGGGACTCTAGTGCCTCATGTACCTTTCTTAGGTCAAAGAACTTATCGGATGCCCCACTACTTAATTTGAAATATCTGACTTAATTGGATCTGAGCCAAGTTCAACTTCTTTGCCATCAAGAATTCCATCTTTATCTGAGTCGGCATCAAAAGGATTGCAACCAAGGGCGATCTCAAGATCGTCTCTTAATCCGTCATCATCCGTATCGCTACTTGAGGGGTTAGTTCCTTCGGAATTTTCGTATTCAGTACTTAAGCCATCTTTATCAGGATCGTTAGGAATACTATTTTTGTCATTTACATTAGTTCCAGAAAGTTTCTCTGCCCCATCCCTCGCTCCGTCCCCATCCGTATCGCCATTGAATGGGTTGCTACCAAGTTGAATTTCAAGATCGTTACTAATGCCATCACCATCATCATCCATTCCTTTTAGTCTTTGGGCCAAAGAAGTAGCCCTGATTCCTTTTGGAAATGATTCTGGATCCTGTGGATCGGTGTTATATTTATTTTCAATAGAATCTGAATAGCCATCTTGATCAGGATCGGAAACTGCTCCTGCAACAAGTTCTTTTGAATCTTTAGATTTTTCATCGCTCCATTGTGCACCCCAGTTTAAGTCTGGATTTGTATTTGTGCCCAGTGCAGCAAGACTTTCAAGTAAAGTATCTCCATTTCTTATTCCATTAGCAGCTAAAGTAGCGGCTGATACAGAAGGGGAGGCAGATGGGCTTGCTGATGGTGTTGGGGTCGGAGTGGCAGTTTCATCTGGAGTCGGAGTTTCATCAGGTGTTGGAGTTTCGTCAGGTGTTGGAGTTTCGTCAGGTGTTGGAGTTTCGTCAGGTGTCGGCGTAGGTGTTGGTGTTGCCTCGGCCGTTGGAGTGACACTGGTTGTAGATCCAAGATCGTAGTTCTCTTGGCAAGCTCTTGTGCCACTTACTAAAGTAGCAAGAAGTACCAAAGAGAATACGAAGAGTATATTTTGGGCAAAACGATCTGTCATATAATTGAACACATCTTATTGGATTGGGCACTTCAATGGAAGATCTAAAAAACGGGGAATAACCTTAATATAGTGTTTTTCAAAAGTCTTTGCCGAATCACAAGATATGTCAATGGAGACTAAGTCAAATCTTGTTTCTTATTAACCTTTCGGGTTAGCTATAATTTTTGAAAATGAAAAACACTATTTATTATCCCTCCGCGGGATTGTAACTTTCAAAAGCCTTTTCTTTTCGGCAAAGACTTTTTGAAAGTTACTATAAAGGGCCTGTTGCAAAACTCTATCCTACTGCGAAAAGCGATCTTTGGCCTGCGACATCGACAGTCTTCGAGAGAAAAGCCTCAACATATCCAGAGGATATGCTTACGGTTTTCTCTCTCGACTTCCTTGTCTCGGCTCAAATTTCACTTTTCTCGTTACGGAGATAGTTTTGCAACAGGCCCATAAAACAAAAAATCACTAATAATTATTATATTGATTGAGACATGTAAAATATCAGAGTCAGATTCGCTTTTGCATCAAAGAAATAGTTATTTAGCACTTGAAGAGACTATATAGTTATCCCAATAAGTAATTGCCGAATACTTTTCTCTTGAAAACCTTCGGTTTACTTAAAACATTTAGTTGGGATAACTGTTTATAAATTATTAAAAGATGAGGGAGTATGACTATGCACCAAAAACAACCTTGCCCCACTTAAATGGCAGCAATTTATTTTTAAGCTTCGTGATTTTATTTTTTAGCTTTATGCGATCATTTCCAGTTTTAAGAATCATTAAATTTTTTGTTGCTTTAAGAGCAGATGAGAGAGATTTTAATTGCATATCAAGTTTATGAGCGATATCGGAATTTGGATTATTGGGTCCGAGGTTTAGAGTTACTGAATTTGAATAGAGAGAACCATTCGAACCTATAAATTTAAGTTGAAAATTATAGATTTCATTTTGCAATGATGAATTTCTTGGAATTCTTAACTTAATTTTCTGGTTACCTTTTTTAATTGTACCTTTTAACTTAGTAGAATTCAGACTTGGAGTAGTAATAAGTACAAATTGACCGTTATTATTGCTTATAATACTAAGGGTGAGCATTTCTCCAGAGGACACTTCTGGATTTTCAATTGTTAAAGATAGATCTGAATCTCCAGGTGTCGGAGAAGGTGATGGATTGGGTGTTTCAGAAGGAGATGGAGAAGGAGACGGTGAAAGATCCGGAGTTTCGTCAATCACATTCAGAGCTACTTGGCAGTCAATTACAAATTGATCAATTGTTTTTTGATACATTTGTCTATTATTAGCATTGTCCATTGCAATAATATTAAGAACATCACTGCTGTTTAGGCCAGAGATAGGGAAAAGAATAAAACCAGGATTATTTGTTAAGTTATTTTGAGTTAAGACAGAGACGGTATTTACTTGAATTTCAATTCTTTTGATAAGTCCAGAATCATCCCAAAAACCAACTTTTAATTCCTCAGGAGCACAGCTTGTAGAATCACTTAAAGCTCCATCAACTGTTGGATGATAATGATCGTCTTTAAACTTCAATCCCAATGCACCAGGATTATCTCGAGGCATATGGTAGTCAATCCATTGACCAAACTTTCTAACCCAACGGGCAGCATCTAGGTTAGATCCATCACAAAGATTTGGATGAGATGTATGACGAAATCCGTAGTTGAGTAGTCCATAATAATCATTTGGATTAGATGGATTTTGTGGATAGCCGTTATTTGGTCCGCCATCCCAATACGGTTTGTATTTGGTTAAATTATTATCTCTTCCATCAGTACGCTCATTTCTTGCGGCCCACCAAGCTGGACTTCCCATCGCTCCTAAAAAGCTTGCAGCGAATCTTTTACCAATTAATTCTCCACGAGCAGAAATTTCATCTGTATATTTTAAGGCTTTTTGAGCCTGTATCGCTTGGGCATGTGGTGTTGGCGTGTTTGAATTATGACAACTGCCACAATATTGATCAAATTTTGGATAGATATCAACACGCCATTCGGGAAGAGTTATAGTTGGATCAGATGATTGAGCCATGAATGGAGTACAAGTAGAATCATATTCAACATATGGTGTTCCGCTAACTAGATTTAGAGCTGAATGTGTATCAGCATGAGTTCCACTGAATTGAATTCCTGCTCCGGGTTTATGATTATGACATCCCCCGCAATCAGTTCTACTTTCTCCTGGTTTGAGGGCGTGCCAACTTCTTACGTCAGTTAATTTCATGCCATAGCGTTTACTAATTAATTGCAAATCAAATGGTATATTTGCAGGAATTATTGCTTTGAACGAGGTGTCAGTTTGACCTTGAATCGAATAAATACCAAGTAATTTCGAAGCCTCTTTTTTATATCCAGTTTGTCCTTCGCCATCTGTGTTAAAACCTGGGCTGTAATCAGAAGATAGGCTTGGTTTATTGCTTGTAATATTTATACTAACACCTAAGACTAGATCCTTATTAATAATAGATTCACAAAAGTTATTTCTATTATTTACATAAGTAAGACCATCGGTATTGTTGATTAATTCATCTCGATCACTTTCAAGTCCGGCTAATGTAGCATTTGGACTAAAAGGAACTGTTCCTTGTTGAAAAGAGTATCCAGTTGAACAGTCAAAAGGTAACCTATCGGTGTTATCAAGGGCAGAAGTTCCAACTTCAGCATATGGCATACCTGCAGAAATATTATTTGAAGGGTTTCGTGCTGTTTCTGAAAATTGCTGTTGTTCATCAGAAGTTCTTTCTTGCCAAGAAATAACCGGCGTTGGCCAAATAAGATTATTTTGCCGAGAGGAATCTCTAACGACAATTCTGATTCCGCTCTCTGAGCTAACATTAACGCTTTCGATGGGATCGAAAGCATTTAGATTTGGTCGAAATCCAATAAATGAACGATAAACATTTCTCTGACACTCAGAAGTTAAAGGGTTGTATTGAGTATGTTTTCCATTCGAGGTGGTGGGAGAGTAACCAAAAAATATTTCATCAGCTTTTCCACAACGCGGAGTTGTAAATTTTCCACGATAAGCTCCCGCCGCAACGATATATTTCGATGGGATATCTGTAGAAATTGCATTACTAGTTAATGGATAAGATCCAACTTGTGCCGGACTAGCTGCATAATATAGATAATTAGCACCATATGTATTTTGACCTGCTTTTGAGAGATCGACTGCCCAAAGGGATCCAAAGCCTTCGTTGTTTTGATTGTAATATCTGTCTGCTACAAGGTAATCTCCAGGCGCAGGACTTTTTGTTTTAACGCAAAAAGAACTTAAGTGAATAAGCTCAGGGTTTGAACCATATCCGATAATTGGATACCACTTGCCAACTGAATCTAGTCCTTGAATTTGCCAGTTTCTTGGATCTTCAGTTGATGCTTGGTAAGAAAATGCGAAACCATTTCTTAAAGGAGAAGGACTTAATGCAGAAGTTGTTGTGTAGTATTGAAACTGTTGCGAGTTTGAAATAGTACCATCACTATTTAAATCTGCGATCATTAAGTTAAAATTATGAGCAGCATCTCCAATACTTGCTTTTCGATTTGATGAGCGCATTCTTTTTTCATCAGAAACATAGAGTAATTTTAATCCCTCAACAGTGCGAATCTCGATTGGATGCATATGCACATTGCCCCATTGATTTGGGCCAGTTGTCGCAGACAGAACTTGATTCATTGCTTTTTTGTCACGATTAGCAATTTGTTGATAACCAGAGCTGTCATTTTGGCGAGTGGTAAGTCGTTGAGCAGCTAGAGTTGCGGGGTCGAGATTAAAATTATTTAATAATGGTTCTAACTTAATGGAATAAAGATCCGCTCCCTTTCGAGATAGACAGTAACCACCTTCATTACAATTCACTTCAAGATTGGCATCATGAAAATAAGAAAAATAAACAGTTTTGCCATCTTCAGATATATTCGGCTCTACGACAGAGCCGTAAGTCAGTGGGCTGGGAGAAGTATCAATAATTGAAGTATGTGCCGCTAATGGAAAAAGTTTTTTGCTTTGTCCATTTGGAAGTAATATCCATAGTTCGTTTCCCGGACTAGGATCATTAGCACTCAAAACGTCAGTTCCGATATTATAATTTCCGACTCGAGTTGGTGCTGTAAAAGATTGTTCAGGGGTATTTTGACTGTTATCGTGATCGTATGAACAGGTCGATGAGGCCTGTACTTGTTCGATTATTGGGGCAGTAACATAGATCATCGGATAAACTGGTAAATAATAGCTAGGATCGTTTGGATGGTTGATGGCACTATCAGGTGTAAAAGCCATAACAACCGATGATAAGAGAGTAGATAAAAGTGTGTAACGAACTACTGAAGAGTACGCATGAAATGGCTGAAGCTTAGTGCTCCAATTAATTGATATAAAATTTAATATATTCAAGATCTTAACGCCTTTCTTGGCATCTACAGGAAAGGCCCTTTCTTAAGCTTGAATACATATAGGCAATTTATATACCTGATTAAGATTCCTTTTGGGGATTTGTTGCGCGATGTGTTGTGGCTCCTATATAAC
>JAWXBT010000363.1:0-3141 GCA_034440315.1 bacterium | reverse complement strand
GTTTGCCAAATTCGATTATAGAGCTAATCATTATTGATAAGACTACATTTAATCTTTGACAGGCTTCAATATATTGTTTTGTTGAAGCAACGGTATCTAATTTTTTAATTTCATTTTTAATTTTAGCCAAATCTAACATCTCTGCTACTGCAACATAGGCAGTTAGTACTTCAATGCTACCCACATCGAAGTTTTTGCAAATTCGAAAAACAAATGTTGCACCCATGGTGTTAACAAGTTCGCCTACAAGTTTCATCGCGATGATTTGATTTCTTAAAGGATGTTGTAATAATTCCTTTTGCCAGCGTTCAGCAAAAACAGGAGGGAAATAGCCAATTAGATATTTTTCTAGATGAGGATCATTAGGCAATTTTGAGTTAAGTAATACATCTCTAAGCTGCATTTTTACAGCGGCATAAATTTTAGAAAGCTCAGGTCTAGTCAATCCAGTATGTGTTTTTGCAAGTCGTCCCAAAGACTCATCATCAGGTAAGGTGTCTACGACTCTGTTTAGATATCCTTCTCGACTAAGTTCTCTTATTAATCCTTTAAATATTTCTATTCTTGCGGAAGAACGCAGGCTCCCTAAAGTTAGTAATATAGCATGGCTTGCATTGTTTTGAAGTACATCAGCGCAAGCAAATTCAGCAACTTCTTTAAGAACTTTGTTTCTCTCTTCAAGAGTAATCTTCTTTTGTTCTAAAAGACCGGAGAAGAAAATTTTATAATTTACTTCGTGATCAGAGAGGTCTACACCTCCTGAGTTATCAATGGCATCAGTATTTAGTTTGCCACCGCAACGCTCGAATTCAATTCGTCCTAATTGAGTAAAGCCTAGATTTCCACCTTCGCCAATTACTTTGGCACGCATGTCTTTGGCATCTACTCTTACTGCATCATTAGTTCCGTCATTGACATCAGTATTTGTTTCAGTGCTGGCTTTGAAATAAGTTCCAATTCCACCATTCCAAAGAAGATCTACCTTTGCTTTGAGCATTAAGGATATTAATTGTTCTCCATTGATAGTTTCTGGAGTATTTTCAGGTACAGAAAGGGCTTCTCTGATGGGAGCAGAAAGTGTTATTTCCTTGTCGTACCTTCCGAAAACACCACCACCTTTACTTATTAGTTTTGGATTATAATCACTCCACTGAGATCTTGGCAAAGTAAAGAGTCGTTTTCGTTCTTGAAAAGATTCAGATGGATCAGGATTAGGATCTAAGAAGATGTGTTTATGATTAAAGGCAGCAAGGAGTTTAATTTTATCAGAGTATACAAGTCCGTTTCCAAAGACATCGCCAGATAAGTCACCGATTCCTACAACACTAAAAGGTTGATTTTCATAATTAATTCCTATGTCTTTGAAATGTCTCTTTACACATTCCCAAGCACCATTTGCTGTAATCGCATAGTGCTTATGATCATAACCTTGAGAACCACCTGAGGCAAAAGCATCAGCAAGCCAAAAGTTATATTCATCCACAGCAATTTTATTTGCAGTATCACTGAATGTAGCTGTACCTTTGTCAGCTGCAACGACTAGATATGGATCTTCTCCATCGTATACAACAACATTTTCTGGATGTTGAACTGAGCCTCTGACACGATTATCAGTTATTGAAAGCAATGCCCTAATATAGTCTTGGTAACAACTTTTCACTTGTGTTGGAACTTGTTCTGGCACATCAGTTGGATGTCTAACAATGAAACCACCCTTTGATCCAGTAGGAACAATCACAACATTTTTGACTTTTTGAGTCTTAGCCAGTCCGATTACTTCATTTCTAAAGTCATCTCTACGATCACTCCATCGAATTCCACCTCTGGCAACGGCACCAAATCTAATATGAATTCCTTCAACTTCAGGTCCACGAACATAGATTTCTCTGAAAGGACGTGGTTCTGAAATTACATCAACTTTAGAAGGATCTATTTTAAAAGCGATAGTATTTCTGCCACTGAAGAAATTTGTTCTTACAGTACTTTCTAAAAGGCTTAAAAATACCCGTAGATTTCGATCTTGTGTGATATCGGGAACATTTCTTAATGCTAATAGAAAATGTTTCTTTATTGCCTCAAACTTTTCATTTCTTTTTTCAGGAGAAAGTTTAAGTTCGGGATTAAATCTAACTTCAAAAATGTTCCATAGCAGGGTTGCTGCTGATGGAACTGCCGCCAATGTATTTCTGATTGTTCCTTTTGATATAAATGCACTGATTTGAAAAAGATAGGCACAGTAAGCCCGAAGTAATGTAATTGCTCTGATCTCTAAGTTTGCACTAATCAAAAGGGAATTAAGGACATCACTATCGGCCTCTCCAGAGAGGACTTTTTCAAGGCCAGTACAAAGATTATCCTTGAAAGCTTCAATATTAACTAAATTTTTATCTTTAGTTATAGCAATAAATCGATGCAAGAATGTAGTTGCTGAATTATTGCCTGTTATTTGATGAGCCTGTTCTCGAATAATATGTAAACCAGCATGTTCTAAGATAGGTAAAACATGACTAACTGCCAATTCTTTTTGCCAAGAGTAAAGACTAAGTTGAAATAATCCTTCGGAAAAATCAGTTCGGCCAGAGATGTCAACCTTAATTGAATTTTCGTTTGTTAATTTTTCAATTATTGTTATGTCACGATAAGATTCTTGAACGGTGAAGCTGGCTTGGTATTCATCATGAAAACTATTTCTGTATTTTAACCAAATATTTTCAGGATCCTCAAATGTTTCACTTAAAATGATTCTGTCATGTAAGTTATCTAGCCAAGTCTTGGTAAGATCGATAAGATCCAATTCCAGTTTTGTCATATCAACAATCGGATGATGAGAAGCTGATACTGGGATATGATAGTAAAAAAGTACTAGTGGTTTTACATTTAAAGAGACTTGTAAATCTCCTGAACCAGGTGCAGCACCAAAGGTATATTCAATATGTTTTTGTAGACGAGTTCTGACTTGCTCGCTAAATCTTTTTCTAGGCATTGCAACAGTTACGTTAACGCCCCTACCTGAAGGATCGGCATGTACTAGTGCTGCACTTTCAGATTCACGCTGAATCCCAGTAATCATTTTAAGATGTTGATTAATTGTTTCAACTTCGGATCTGAGCAGCAATTCCTTTGGCATGCTGTCAATAATTT
>JAWXBT010000362.1:0-6881 GCA_034440315.1 bacterium | reverse complement strand
GCTTAACTCATCTTCCATCTGACTCCTTCTTTTTTAAAGAATCAGATCCTTACATCACTCATGTCTTTCAAAATAGGACGTTAAATTTTGACCGCTTACGTATGCATTAGCTAGAAAATATCCAAATGCTGAGAAAGAATTTATCTGGAAATTTGTCTTCCCTTCTTCTCAACGTTCGATTGATCCAAGGTCAGGAATTGTGCGAAGGCATCATCTATATGATTCTGTACTGCAAACTCATGTTAGAAAAGCAGCACTTGCTGCAAGCCTAACTAAACGAGTCACTTGCCATACTTTCCGACATAGTTTTGCTACTCATTTACTACAGCGCGGATCCGATATTCGAACAGTACAGACTCTATTGGGTCACAATGATGTAAAAACCACTATGATTTACACACATGTTCTTGAACGTGGGCCAACAGGGACTCAAAGTCCAATCGATGCTTTGATGAATGTAATTCCGATAAGAAAATCAGTTGCACTGCCTACTGTGGCAAATAAAGAAATAATCTTGCTAAGTTCCTCTAGCACTAACGAATTAGGAGTCCGCTCTCCACCAAAGATTATAAACACCTTCTCTAAATCAAGAATAGATAGTTTTAAATTTTCTTGGACTAAAAGGTTGCTATTTTGGCTAGAGATGAAACTTAGATTAATTAATCAGGTATCAGTCCGACTTTAATTCGCAGCAAACAACACCATCTGAGAAGATGGAATTTCTAAAAACTGCATCATCTCTTTTAATAATTCATTGGCGGATTCAGGCCAATTTTGTGGATTACCAAGAAGCGATCGTAGATCAATTCCAGTGATATCTTGGGTCAAAACTTCATTCTTATAAGGATGGGCGATATTAAGTAAACTTGATTTTGGATCCCAAATAAATCTTGCTGTTGGAATTTCTTCAAGCTTTGCACCGAGTGCAAATGATTCAGCTAAAAAGTCTCTGCCTGAGACAAGCAACAAATCACAATTTGAAGTTCTAGAAAATTTCCTAGCTGCAGAAATTGTTCTAATTGTTGAAAGAAACATCTCTCTTAAAGAATTTTCAATCTCGGGAATCCGCAAGGCAGCTTCAATCGTTCCAAATCTATTTTTCAGTGAGGATCTACATAACCAAAGAAGGTTCTCACCTTCGATAGCAAGATCTTTTACGTTGGACATTTCAAATGTCTGAGCCCATCTTTTTGATAAAACCAATTCATCAGGAGTTAAAAAAGATGAAAGTTTTAGAATCTTAGTATTTAGTCTTTCAGAAAGAAAAGATTGATCCCTGCTACATGCAAAGCATTCACTGAATTTTCTGCCGAACCCTTGTTGTGGGCTTAAGGCTCGATCGCAAACTGAGAAACAACCGTCGCACTTGATCTGTAACATTTCGTGACCAAATTCAGGCAAGCCCGAGCCTAGAAGCCATAAGGCAGGCGATTCCGCTGTTGAAATACTATATGGGCTAAATAATCCAAGTCTCATAATGCTAATTTCACAACGAAAGTACAGAAGTTATTTTAGAAGTTTTTGTATCCCTAAAAACTACAGAGTAAGATACCCCACTCTCTGAGTTAGAGACAGCCATTATTGACCGAGATCTAACAAGTCCCCAGCTTAACTCCTGAGGTTTTACATCATTAAAAAAAGCACTATCTAATTTTCTCTCTACAACTGATTGAGCTGCTACCTGACCAAGTGGGATCATTTGCAATACTTCTTCATCATTCTTTATCTCAGAATAATAGACTTCGGGTCTCATATCTTTTGCTGAAGAATTCACAATAACAATTGAAGGAGATAGAAGTGCATCTTTGATTAAAATAGATCTTCTTTTTTCTTCTTTATACTCAATAAAGTCTTCTTCATTTTTCTGAATGGCATCTTGTAAGATTATTCGAGTTGGAGAAAACTTAAGTGGGCCCTCTCTAAGTGGAAATTCAATTAAACATTGAGAGGCAGAAACATCAGACCTAGCTTGACTACAAAAAACATCAATCTCGATCCCGTAACTTGAGTCGCCATCTGAAGGCCGAATTCCAAACAAAGATTCTATTTTTACTCCATCTGGATGAAACAAACGCGCACCCTCTACTGCAAGAGTTTTCTTTTCAATGCCTCTGCCAAAAATAGTAAATGAAAGTTCGACTGGATATGGAGTAGCTGCACCTGGAGTAGCAGGTAAAAAATGAACAACGGTGCCTGTCCCGCGATCCTGACTTGAAAAAGCTATCCACTTAACCGACTTCACTAATTCCTCATTACTAATTTACAATAGAGAAAACAGAAATATTATCATCTAAAATCTGCTCAAAAAATCCTACGCACATTGCATTTTCGAGTTTACAGCGCGCCCTTACATATGCGGGCACTCTTTGCTTAAAGCTCATATCCGCAATTTCATCAAAATCAACTTCAAGATTTATAAGTAGTGTTGCATTTGCTGCTATCTCATAATTTTTCTCTGGTGCACGATTTTGTGCCACCACTCTAACGATTGCTTCAATAGGTTGCTCAGAAACATTCACCAGAACTAAATAGGAACGAACTCCTCGGGAAAATGTTTTTGGATAAAAAGCCGGCTGGCTCGTAGAGACTTGTCGAAGCTCTCCTGCAATTGTAGAATTATTGGTGCAATTTAATCTTGATGTAACATAGCCTGAATCAGGATAATCCACTTTAAATGAGGCATGTCGAAGTCCTGATTCTGGTAAAATCTCGCGGAGAATATTTTGAAGCTCTAGTGAAGCACCGGTAGAATCGCTAACTACTAAAGTTAGTTCCTTATATTTTTCTCCCGAAGGAGTATATGAAGAAATTGAATACTGCTCCCCTCTTGCTGTAGGAGATAGCATTATAACCGTAGTAACTTGTGAGGAATCAACTCCCCAAAAATATGATGTTTTCAAAAGATTAGTAAAAATTTCTTAATATTAAATTAGGAGAAACTCTAATATAGAAAAAACTTCTCCCCCCAACTCAAAGCCAAGCTAACAAAAGAACAGTATTTGGCCTAGGGTAATTTTAAGTCATTTAAAGTAGATTGAAGTAAGCAATCCCTGGGATCTGCTGCTTTAAAAAGGCTTCTTCCCATAACGGGCCTGTTGCGAAACTCTCTCCTACTGCAAAAAGAGATCTTTGGCCTGGGACTTCGTCAGTCTTCGAGAGAAAATCCTCAACATATCCCAGTGGATATGCTTGCGGCTTTCTCTCTCGATTTCCTCGTATCGGCTCAAATCTCTCTTTTCTCGTAACGGAGGTAGTTTCGCAATAGGCCCTTAACAAAGCTAAGTATCTCAAAACACTAATTTTCATGGTTTTTTTAAGTTTGAAGTATTTAACTTAAAGTCAACACATTCCGATAGGTATATGAACTCTCTAAAAGAATTTGATGATTAGAATTGGAAAATTTCAAATTAGTGGCCAGATAATCCTAATGTCTATTGGCGGACTCATCGCTCTTTTCTGCGCAATAATTACAATTTTAATCTCATTAGCCGCATACTTTCCTGAAGAGTTCGAAGCAAGAGGTATCTATATGTTTCATAACTCCGAAGGAGGTGTTTTTGCAGACTGTTTCTCAGATAAGGGCAAAAACATTCCAGCATGTAGCAAACAGTTTAAAGAAAATCTTACAAAACATCTCTTAGATAGTAAGCCAGATGCAAAGGAAATCCGAAAACCTCGTATCGTTCCTTTTACTTTTGAAGATTCGTAAATGCCTATCGAAAGCCCCGTCCTGAGCGAACGTAGTGAGTCGAAGGAAGTTACTTCAAGGCTGCTGGTGGCTCCACTTGAGTTCTGGATCCTGATTTCTCATTACTCTCTTTATTATTTCTCTTAGAAATATCCCAAGAATCTAATACTTTTGGTGATTGAGCACCTCTATTTTGAGATCCATATCCAAGTTCTTCTTGATCATATGGAGTAACATACTTAGCCTGAAATAATGTCAAAGGATAAGTTTGCTGTGCCATATGTTTCACAGGAATTCTTTCTAGACTTGATGGCATACTGCCACCACGTAAAAGCTTTGCAACCTCATATGTTTTTGCAAGTTCTACTGAGCCGCTTGACAATATAACTGATGTTGATGGATCTATTAATCTGACATTGACATAAACACGGTCCGCCGATGCTACATATGTTCCAGCTAAAACAGCAGCTAAATCATATGATTTCCTCACAGTACCAGGATCTCTCGAAAGTACGAATTCCCCAGTATCAGAAACAAACTGTAAAGCATCAGATTGGCGTAATTCAACTACATCATAACCACGCATCACAAGTTCGCTAATCATTTGCTCAGAAAAAACGCGTCCAAAAGCTGAGGTGCCATAAAGTTCATTTAAGTTAACAATTGTTGTAACACCTATTGGTCCGGTAGATGTGCCGCGATAGTAAAAATCGATCTGGTCTGCGATATAAGAAGTTTTAAATGTTCCAACACCGTAATTTTCTGGATTGCCAAGATTAATTGGCATAAATGTCGGCATATCACCATACCGCTTACTGCAACCAGATGCGATTATAATAAGTGCAACAAGAAGCAACAGCTGGCCCAAAATTTGTATGTTATCTCTTATGGCATGAACACAATTTTTATCTTCCATGGTTAACTCTGCGATATTATAAGGTCTAAAATGAAGTATCTTTTCAAAAATTCATTCTTCTCTGTCAGTTTTTTGACTCTTACTGCCACCCTTTTATTACTAAGTGGATGTACAACTACACAGAGACACACTGAGACGTGCAATTTGCGTGCTTACTTGAATAATGATCTTGAAGAGTACATAAGTTCTCGATTTGATTCGAAAGCACCTGTTCGAATGGCTATCATTCCTTTCTCTACCCCGGCAAATCTTTCCTGGTCTAACGGAGAAAATCAGGGCTTGGGACGTGAGCTTGCTTGGAAGATGCATGCCGAGTTTTTGACAAATCAGGCAATGCCAATAGTTGAAGTTTTCGAGAGAGAAGATTGGCCGGGTAAAAAAAATGAATTCTATGCTGGAAATTTTGGATCAATTGCACAAGCCAGAGAAGCTGGATACGATCTAGTATTGATAGGTCTAGTTGAACCGATGCGAGGAGTTAATACTCTAACTGTTCATACTAAAATTATTGATGCAGATGCTGGAATTACTATTTGGTATGGTACAGCGAAAGTTGAAATGGAGAAAAGTCAGATTGATCGTAGTCAATTATATCTCATAGTAGCTCCTCATATTCGACCTGATCTAATGTATATGGATGAAATGATCTCGAAAGCCGCTGGTTGCACTTTTGAAGGAATCTCAAAAATTGAGTACGCAAAAGAAGAAGATACAACACCGATAAAAGCTAGATACCAAGCAAAATAAAAAAATATATTTGGAAAGTTTCTAACTGATATTTCTCGCAAAACCCATTGGAGAGATGCTTTCTAAGGCACATAAAACATCGGCTGTATAAGCTCCATTAAAAGCCCCTGCGACTTTATTTGAAATGCCATTAACAAACTTTGAACTCGCTGCAACACGGTTTAGTTCTAAGACATATGGAGCACTACTAAAAGTACTGTTTATCAAAAACCAATTACTATTAACTTCAATTCTCTTTCCATAACGAGTGTTATGTTTAAGTTTCCCATGCCAACGCTGAGATAAATTTAAGCTGGTATTAATCACTTCTAATTTATCAGGAAAATCAGTTCCAAAGAGAGAATGGGAAACATGGCCTACGGCCTGCTCCTTACTCCAACCATATACATTGTTAGTATCATCATGCCAAAATTTAATTTTGCCATTTAGATCACGGTCTATAACTACAGGAAATTTGGAAGAATCTGAACGGATAGAATTATCGTTAATATACGATTGAATTATATCCATCAGTTCTTGAGTAAGGCTCATACGTGGACGAAACGAAAGCATTTTGGCAGCTTTTGCACAGTTAAAATTTCGATCTTTTGTAAAAAAATCAACACGTCTTCGATAAATAGGAGGATTGATTTTAAACGGAGTACAGATGATTTCACATAAAGAACCAAGAAGCTGAATCGGCTTAGCAGGCAAATGTAAAAACGGTTCAGCTACACCCATCATATTGCAAATTATGGAGACCAGCATATTTAAACGCAGAGATGACTCGCCGGCAATAATAAAACTTTCAGCATTTATATCTGATCGATCCATTGCAGTCATAAAGGCTCGAGCTAAATCGCGCACATCAACGAAATGAACTAATGCATTACCTTGACCAACATAGAAAAAGCGATTCATGGAAAGCATTTTAAAAAGCTTCAATGTTCTTTGATCGTGTGGACCATAAATCATGGCTGGGCGAATTATCAAACCTGAAATTTTTCCTTCATCTAGATAGTTCTGGACCATTTTTTCAGCTGTGCACTTACTTTCCTGATAAGCATCTCCTGGATTATAAGGAGTCTCTTCATTTGCGGGAGGAGAAGCGATATGTCCATGAACCCCAACAGTAGAGCAGTGGATAAATCTCTTTACACCGCATTTAATAGCTGCATCTAAAATATTTTTTGTACCGTCAACATTGACTGCTGCGAACTGAGAAGCTGGCAATCCGGCTTGTCGAAAAAGTGCAGCAATATGATAAACTCCGTCAACTCCCTTGCATGCATTTTCAAGAGAAGTCGGATTTAATAAATCTCCTAGCACTGCTTCACAACCAAGTCGTGTCACCTTCTCAGCTTGTTCAGTAGTGCGCACCAATGCTCGCACCTTATGTCCAGATTTACACACTGCTCTGAAAGATTACTTCCAACGAATCCAGCAGCACCTGTCACTAAAAATTTATTCATAAGAAGCAGTTAGGCTAACCTAGAAGTTATTTAACCGCAATATTTTACCTGAAAAACCTTTTCCTTGGAGATATAGAGG
>JAWXBT010000361.1:0-8073 GCA_034440315.1 bacterium | reverse complement strand
GAAAGGACTACTGGAATATCACCTGGCTTAAGAACTTTTGGCCTGATAGTTACAGCAGCAATTTCACTATTAATTCCAATTGATTTTTGAAAAAATCTTATATCTAAATAAAATGGTGAACAGAATAATTTTGCAGTATGGGAACCCATTGTGAAAACTTTGGCGGTAGTTTGATATGCACTTATTTGCCAAATGCCTAGACTTTCAGAAGTATTATCAGAGGATATCGAGAGAATCTCGACTGAAATTAATTGAGAAACAGGGTCTCTAGAAATTTTTACAGAATAAGGAGCTCCAACTAGATCGTATTTTGCAAAAAAAGATTTCTTTTCATCATCAATCTTTCTTAAGAATTGTGGAATTTCGTTATGAGTTCTTATTCCTTGATTATGGCTATATTCCTCAGAAAATTTCTTAGCTTCTATCGACATTTGTTCCCCTTCGTACATTTTATTGTCTAACTTTCTCCAACTCGCTAAGATTGTTATGAGATATAATACTGAGATCGTTGCAAAAAATACGGTTGCAACTTGTGTAAAAAGTATCTTTCGGTAACGCGTTGGTATTTAAGGGATTTCCTGATTACAATATAGGAATATTACCTAGAATCAATATTTTAACTAATTCAATTTCTATGAGTAAAATTTCAGATAAATCAATCAGTAAAGTTCAGAAATTAAGTTTAGAGAACTATAAAAAACATATATTTATCTGTTGTGATCAAGAAAATCCAAAGTGTTGCTCAAAAGAATGTGGAGTAGAGAGTTGGGAGTATTTAAAAAAAAGATTAATTGAACTCAAATTAAATCAAAATCCAAACATAATCCAAAGAAGTAAGGTGAACTGCCTAAGAGTTTGTGCAGATGGTCCAATTGCCGTGGTATACCCTGATGGTATTTGGTACCATTCTTGTACACCCACAGTTCTCGAACGAATAATCACAGAGCATTTGATCAAGGGAAGACCTGTTAAAGAATTCGTTCTTGCGACGAATCAATTACAGGAATAACAAATTCTAATTTTTACTAGCGTTGATTTGCAGGCAAAATCGCTTTTCTCAATCTTATATTTAATGGAGTTACCTCAACTCTTTCGTCTTCAGCAATGATTTCAATAGCTTTTTCAAGTGTCATTGCAGTAACTGGAGTTAGTAAAACATTCTCATCTTTTCCTGCTGCTCTAATATTAGTGAGTTTTTTGGTCTTGCAAATATTAACATCGAGATCGTTTTCTCGATTATGCTCACCAATAATCATACCCTCGTATACAACATCGCCGGGCCGTACAAACATTTTCCCACGCGGCTCGAGATGAAATATTCCATATGCAAAAACATCACCTGCTCTGTCAGAAACTAAGGATCCGTTCATTCTTGTCGGAAAATCCCCACGATACTCTTGGTAGCAATCAAGATAGGAACTCATTATTCCAGTGCCTCTACTATCAGTCATGAATTGGTTTCGATAACCAATCATTCCTCTAGATGGAATCTTAAATTCTAATCTTACTCGACCGGATCCATGATTAACCATGTTAACCATCTGACCTTTACGAGATGATAATTTTTCAGTTACTATTCCAATATGATTTTCATCGCAATCAATAACTAAATGTTCTATAGGCTCAAGTTTCTTGCCATTCTCCTCTTTGAAAATAATTTGCGGTCTTCCAACTGTAAGTTCAAAACCTTCTCGCCTCATTGTTTCAATTAAAATTGCTAATTGAAACTCACCGCGACCTTTAACAATAAAGAAGTCTCTAGATGGACTAATTTGAAGCTGAAGTCCGACATTGTGGAGAGTTTCTTTTATAAGTCTGTCTTCAATTTTCTTTCCTTGAACAATCTTGCCTTCTTTTCCAGCTAAAGGTGATGAATTAACTGTGAAGGTCATAGAAACTGTTGGTTCATCAACTTGAATTCTTGGAAGAGCCTCCTCACAATCTGGAGTTGCAATCGTATCTCCAATCTCTACGTTTTCAACACCAGCCAGAACAATAATTTCACCAGGAGTAGCTTGATCAATTTCCTCTAACCTAACACCTTTGTAAGCCTGCAGTTTTACAACTTTCAGATCTTTCTTACTTCCGTCTTTTGAAAAACAAATAAGATTTTGTCTGTTTTTTGCAAAACCACCAGAAACTCGACCAATAGCAAGTCTACCTACATAATCAGAATAGGCTAGATTTGCGACCAACATTCGAAATTTTTCATCTTCTTGATAAGTAGGTGCTGGTATATGGTTTTTAATTGCTTCAAAAAGCGGTTTTAAATTTTCGCCTGGAACATTCAAAGATGTTGAAGCGAGACCAGATCGTCCAACTGTATAGAGTACTGGAAAATCAATTTGTGAATCAGTAGCTCCCAAATCAATAAACAGATCATAAATTCCGTCAAGAACCTCTGGAGCTCTGGCATCTTGACGATCAATCTTATTTATACAAACAATAATTTTTAGTTTCGATTCGAGAGCTTTTCTAAGTACAAATCTTGTTTGAGGAAGAGGTCCTTCTGCTGCATCTACGAGTAAAATGACTCCATCGACCATCATCAATGCTCTTTCAACTTCGCCACCGAAATCAGCATGACCAGGAGTATCTAAAATATTTATTTTTACATCATTATAAGCCACAGAACAATTTTTTGCTGAAATCGTAATTCCTCTTTCACGTTCCAGATCCATGCTATCCATGATTCTATCTGGCATATGAGAATCAGCTCTAAAAACTCCACTTTGCTTGATCATGAGATCTACAAGAGTAGTTTTACCATGATCAACGTGAGCAATGATGGCGATATTTCGAATAGCATTATTAGATAAGCGAGCAGTCATGTAACCCTTTATTAAGTCTTTTTATGGTATGTCAGAAGTAAACAAAAATGACAGAAAATGTCATTTCAGGATAGGCTTCTTAATAACTTTGGCAAAACGGCATAAGCAGTTTTAGCTATGGAGATTTACCCAACTAACCGTAAAGAACGATTTATTAGCGGCAAAACACATAATCCAAATCAATCCCAAACATATCGGGAAAGAATGTATTGTATACATCAAGTAGGCTTGTCAAATCGACAGTATCACCCTTTATTTTTAAACGACCACCTAGAAGCAAAAGTTGTGGCAAATAATGAAAGAAATGACCTATCGGTACTGGAAAACCCTCTTCTAATGACTGAATTAGGGCATATGAACAGACTTTGCCAACCTCTTCTGCTGGAATACTCTTTTCTCCATAATTAACGAAGCCCAGTCTAAAAATAGAACTTTTGATTGTTAAGATATTAGCAATAAGGAGCACGCAGCTCCCAATTTCATCACTTTTATCATATCTTTTTTGAAGTTTGAGTTTTGAAACTTTACCAAAAAGGGGTTGCTTTACACCATTAATTTGCCTTTCCACAACTCTTCTCGGTTTTAAATTTATCGAGGCGTAGCTAATGCCATTAACTTCTTGAAGAGTTGATAGCTCAACGATGGGAGTGTTTCTAAGCCTAATACTATTGAATGTATCATGAAAGGAAGCTTCCTTTGAAGCGTCGATAATTAAATCAACCTCTCCCATAGATTTAAATTTTGATGAAAGAATATTGAATCGAATCGAAACAAATTGTTTATAAAAGGGAAGCACCACAGCATCAAAAAATTCAATGGGAAGCTCCCCTTCTATCCCAGCGGTGACTCCATTAAATGTTATTCTTGTTCTTCCAGGAGTAAAAAGTGTTATTAAGGCACAGGCTGACAAAATTTCTGATAAATTATTCGAAGTTTCTAAATTCAAAACGTAAGTTCCGCTCAGAAGCTGATCGGGTTTAAAACAGAGAGTCTCTGTATTTTTGAGATATAAATGTGAATTTGGCGAAAGTTTTCTAAGAAGCTCTCCAAAATGTAGAGCTTTTTTTAAAAGTTTTTCATTTAAACTATAAATATTAATCTCAGCTTGCTTAATGAGACTAAGAGAATAAATCGTGGTTATTACTTGATCGATTAACTTAGATGAGAAATTCTCTAGATTAAAACTGAGCATGTGAATCTTTTCTAGCTTTCTCTAATTTTTTTCCAATTTTATCTAATTCTTTTGCAATTGCAATAACAAGCTCTTTCAGTCCGATGCCTGTAATTGCTGAAACTGCAATCGCATCAAAGTCAGTAGTGAGATTATCAATTTTTTCTTGAGAAATTTTATCACTCTTATTCAGGATTATTAATTGATCAACATTTGACAATTGCATTTCTAAAAGAATTTCATCAACAGCTTTCTTCCTTTCGGCAATCTCGGGATCACTGGCATCGAGCACATGAATAAGAACTGAGGCCTCTTTAATTTCATCAAGTGTGGCTTTAAATGCAGTCATTAACTCTTCTGGTAAATGTCTGATAAATCCAACTGTATCTGTTAAAATTACTGTCTCGTTCTTTGTTAAATTATCCTTGGAAGGCAAACGTAACCTTCTGTGTGCTGGATCTAGGGTAGCAAACAATTTATTTTCTACAAAAACATTACTAGCGGTAAGTTTATTAAATAACGTTGATTTACCAACATTTGTATATCCAAGTATGGCAACAACTGGAATTTTGTTGTCGATTCTTTGTTTACGTCGAAGATCTCTTTGTTGTGAAATCTTATCTATCTTATCCTCAAGTAGTGATATTTTATCTCTAATCTGACGTCTACCTAATTCAAGTTTTGTTTCCCCCGGTCCTCTACCACCGATACCACCACTAAGTCTCGATAGTCCGGCATCTAATTCAACAAGTCGTGGTAGGTTGTATTTTAATTGTGCTAATTCAACTTGGAGTCTTCCCTCACTACTATTTGCTCTTTGAGCAAAGATATCTAAGATTAGCATACTTCTATCAAGAACTTTTAATTCGGTACTATTTGTTATAGCTCGCCATTGACCAGGTTTTAATTCACAATCAAAAATAATAATATCTGCTCCAACTTTCAGACAATGAAGTATTACTTCTTCTAATTTACCTTTACCGAGCAAAGTTTTCGGATCAGGGGTTCTTTTCTGCATAAGTGAATCTAGGATATTCACTCCTGCTGTCTTTGCTAGTTCTCTTAATTCAAGCATTGAAGATTCTGAATCAGATGCACCTTTGTCATAAACTCCTACAAGTACGGCATTTGGCTTTCCAGTTTTATGAGTTTTCTCAGTATAAGTAGCCAGCTCACTTTCTAATTCTTCGATAAATTCAGCAAAATCAAAATCTAAACGGGAAAGATCAGAAACTACTTCCGTGTGACTTCCGGCAGAACCAAAACTTTCTTTTTCTCTAGGTGGCATAATATGAGCATAGGCCATCTCAATTCTGTTACTGCATTTCTTGACGCTAACGACTGCATCAAGGCGTAGTTTTTCTAAGTCTGTATAGATATCTGATTTTATCTTAACTAGTTCTTTAGAGGTAGAAAGATCGGTAGTAATGAGTCTTAGTCTTCGCAATCTTCCTTGAGCAAGTCGATATCTTCCAAGATCAGGTAAATATAAAATTTCCTTTGTTCCAACAATTACCTCGCTAACTTTCCCTTCTCTTGTTAACAAAACTCCAACTTGTCTTCCTACATTTTCAGCCGTCTCTAACATTTCTTGTGCTAAATCAAATGTTACAATTTCTGAATTGTTAATTCTTCTCCTGAATAACTTCTGAATAAGTTTGTTCTGAGAAGATGCTAGACCTTTTGTATTTCCTGTAATTTCTTGTGTCATTTCTAATATACCTGCCGAACGATCATTCGAATTGAGATAATCCTCGTATTGAGTAAAAGGTTAAGTGTAGTATAATTAACGCTTGTTACAACATCTTGTTATTTGTTTCTCACTAAAAAGAAACAATTCTACAATTTACTTATTTTCTTAACTTTTCGTAGTGCTAATCAGGAATAGATCGCAAATGATTGAGATTAACGCAATTAACCCAGACAATAAAGTTGAGATCAATCAGTTAGTAGATCTTTTTAAATCGACCTATTCTAATTCTTATCCAATTAAAAATGTTTATGATCCTGTTTATTGGCATAACCATATTGGATCTCGCTTTTTTAGTTTAGTTGCCAAAATTGACGACCAGATTGTTTTTCATGTAGGAGTTTGCCCCGACACAGACGATCCAAAACGTGTAAGGTTGGTCTTTCCATGTTGTAAACCAGAGATTGAACAAAACATTAATTTGCATGAAATGTTTCTTACTAAACTTCTTAAAATTGCGGCTAAGCAGAGTTGGTCACAATGGTATTATTTTCTAATGGATTGCCATCCTCAAATGTCTCATTCTTTGTTTTCTATTCTTGGGGGTCATGTAGTTTCTCTTTTACCAGACTATTTTGAAACAAATCCGATTTTGGAAAGATCATTTGGACATGTCAATTTAATTCAAAAAAATCTTATTTTATCAAAACCTCAAAGCTCCGATATTTTCTTAACTGTTGCCCATGCAAAATTTGCAACTACTTTTTTTTCAAAACTAGACCTAGCTCGTCATATTCAAACAGAACCTAAGTCGAATTTAACGATTAAAGCCGAAGGTCGTTCGATGCAGTCCTTACATTATAAAGATACGAATATTAGTCATGTTATGATTGAACCAAGTATTGTAGTTTCTGAGAGATCTTTAATTCAGCAACTATCTAAAATATTAGGAAGAAGTCACTATGTGTTTTTAAATATCCTAGATCCAATGGCCATAACTGTTGCTGAGTATCTTGAAAGGGCTGGATATATACTTACTGGCTTTATTCCAAATATATTAGGAAGAGATTCTGCAACTTATTCGAAACCAACAAAGGAAGGTTCTTATTTAGAAACAAATCTATCTTCCTCTTCTTACTTAACTGACTATATAAATACCCAAGGTCGTTTCTCTATAAACTCAAATCTCTCAAATCAGAAAGGAAATTCTATAAATGCAAAGAACAGAATCGCTTTGGATTAACTTCGGATTATTTTCTATGACTTTTGCTGTCGTCATAGGTTTAGCTGTTGGGATTTTTACTGTATTGTCCCTAGTTTTAGCTTATCTACTCTGATATCACTCCTAACTATACCTGAATTGTATTACTGAGGACGCCTCAACCATATTTTTGGCTACCAATGGATTAGTGCCCCAGTGTAGAAAGGAGAATGTTCCAAAAACCTGACCAGAAGGTGAGAAACCTTCGAGCATGGTCCCGACACCCTCTCTAGTCATTCTTAAGCAACGAATCATTCTTTCTGGATTCTTAATTGCCCAATCACCATTTGTAATGCCATGTATAGCTAAATCTCCACTTCCCAGTATGGATTCTTCCATCAAACTGCCTCTGAAGTACCTAAGTTCTGCATCACCTTTTTCTGCTGTTGCTGGAATAATTCCAAGTCCAGCTGAAAATGTTCTTCCATCAGTATTTCGAAATTCTTTACAAAGATAAGCACAACTAGATCCTTCTGCATAAATTGCACCCCCTTCATCTTGGAATGCTCTGATAGTTCTAATCATGCTCGCATTTTTCATCAAATCATCAGAATACTCAGTCAGAAAACCACCTGTTAAATAAATACCGCCAACACCTTTAGGTAATCCAACATCAGCTAAAGGCGAAAATGGAACAATGTCTGCGCCATAGAATCTTAAATAGGAAAGATTGTCTTGAAACAGAAGTCCAAAAGCATTGTCCATGCTGACAGCAATCCGACACCGTCTTGATACTGGCTTATAATCATAACCATCCAACATAACCGATGGCGCTTTACTAGCGTTGGCAAGAAGCTCGTCTATATCAACACATCTAGCAACAACACTACTCAATTCCATCAAAAATTGTCTTGAAATTGGCAAAGTTTTTCTCTTTTGATCTAATCCATGAGATGGCAATTCTTCCGGATTAACAATTGCTGGCACAACTCCCAGTAAAGGAGGACGACCCTTTACAAGTAAGGAATTGTTTATTCTTGCAATTGCTTGAAGAAGTTGATTTTGTTCATTCGGAAGTCTATTTGCTATGGCAGCACAAATTTGAACACCACTAATCATTGAAATATTTTTTTCAAGATGATCTAAAGATTCATCTTCTTTATTACTAGCATCAAAAACT
>JAWXBT010000360.1:0-2522 GCA_034440315.1 bacterium | reverse complement strand
TTATTTTTTTTCTTATTAATTTGAGATAAAAATACTGCTGCAATGAGTGTTGAGCCAAGAGCAAACCAATAGTTCAATGTTGAATGAAGACCAAATCCAAGAAGCACTCCCAAGGAAGACCCTAAAGCCGCGATCTGCGCCATCGCTAAATCTACGAAAATCAACCCTCGATCAATTACATACAATCCAAAATAAACATGAATGCCAGTAAGTAAAATACATGCAATAAATGGACGTAGCATCACATCAATAAAGTCTTCCATCGTATTCTACTTACAAAGTAGCTCCTATCTGATTAATATTATAAGCAATCATTTTCTGATAATCGGAACATTCAGATTTCTCAGCTACGTTTTGACAAAGTAATAACACTTTTATCTCAGTTTTCTTATTTAAATAATTTGCAGCTTCAAGAGGATAAAATGTTGATTGGATCAAACCTTTCACGGAATGTATTTTGATGTAGTTCACAAGGGCTTCTAAAGATTTGGGCGAAGGCGGAATTCCTGGTTTGAGTTCTATAAACTTTTGAATTTTTATACCCAAAAAATCTGCTAAATATACCCACTCGTCATGATAAGCAATGAATTCTTTTCCTAGAAGTTCTGAATATTTTGATTTTGTTTCAGATTCAATCTTTGACACACTCAGATTAAATTTAGAAAGATTTTCTTTGAAATAATCACAATCAGCATTCAATACTTCACAAAGCTTAGTTGTAATTGTTGTTGCTATGATTCGCCCGTTTTCAGGATGAATCCAGTAGTGAGGATTTCCAAAAAAATGAATATCACCTTCCGCTCTAGTAATATTACGATCAGGGATATTTTTAAGTTGTATTCCAATAGAAAGATCTACTTGACGATCTCCCCCTGCTCGAAGCTCTGGGCGACCGACAGCATCCAGCAATGGTCCAACCCACGCTTCAAGGTCTAATCCGGTATGGAAAAAAAGATCGGCTCTCTTTAGTTTCAAAACATGCGTAGGTTTAGCCTCCAAAAAATGTGGATTAAATTTAGGTGGAACTATGTAACTTACCTCGGCTTTATTACCAGCAATCTGCTGAGTAATATCTGCAAAGGAAGAAAGAGAAGTTACAACTTTCAATGCCTGAGACTGAGCGTATTCAGCTTGAAATAAAAATACTAGGGTCATGACAGAAAGTCCTGTCTTGAAAAGATATTGTTTCATAAGAATCTCAAAATGATATTAATATTAATTTAAGGTGTGTTTATGAACTCCGATAGCCGCAGTTGCTTGGAGCATAAAGCGATCGTCTGAAGTCCCATTTAAGAGCTCAGCTCGTTGGTATTGGAAACGCCAACGTGCAAACTCACTTTGAAAGAAAGTTAGATATGTTGAGTAACCCTTTGTGGCTGTTTCAATATTCTCACTTAAATTGACTGGCTGCACATAATCGTATCTCGCACCGACTCCCCAGCGTTCACTAAAACGATAATCTGCTAGAGCGTAAATACCATAAGGAGTTTGATCGAAAATCGAGTCATCTCCAGATGCTACTGAACGATCTTGAAGATAAGCTTCTGATTGCAACTTAAATCGTTTAATTGGAGTAATCCAGTTTGTATAAACTAAATCAAGGCCATACGCTTTTACTTCATTGCCACTATCCTCATCTCCTGAACCTGTTAGAAAAGTTCCTCCTACCTCCAGATTATTACTCTCACTTAACTCCCAATAGTTCTTCAGATGAGAATAATATGAGGGCCTACGACGATTCTCGGCAAAAAGGTTGCCCCCCTCGCCAATACCACCTTCCATTATGCCAATATTTAGATCTGCAACATAAGAATTAAAACTAAATGGCAATGTATAATTAAACTCAACGCCACTTCGAGATAACCCTTCAACTCCTAAAAATTGTTGAACTACAAATGGTTGATCAACAGTTTCTAAAGAATCTCTGTGCAATGACGTTGATTTTCCGACTTTAGGCTTCATTCTGCCTAACTTAAGAGCAACATCTCCCAAGCCCCAATGGGTTATATATGCTTCCTCAACGCCAACTTCTTCAAAATCTGAAAGGGTGATTGTTGCATCGAGTCTACTATAGGGATCCACGTCATGACCGAAGATCAATTCCAATTCTCTCAGACTGATCTTATCATTTCCTTCTTCATCTTCCTGACTTTCTGAAGATATGGCTGTTATATCGGCAATTATTCCAATATCAGGATTGAATTGGCTTTTCACAACAGGTGGAATATTGCTATTTATCGTTTCCTTATTCACAAGCTGGTTTTTCTTAGAAGATTTATTAGCAATTACTTCAACATTTTTCGCATTTGATTCTAAAAAAGATATTTTTCTTTCTTGATTTTCGAGCACACTTTCCAATGAGCGAATTTTTTCTTCAAGTTTTTTAAGAACATTTTCAGTTGAACTGTCTTCAGCAAAAATATTTTCCACAGAAGACAATAAGATCAATGAGATCGCAAATATGCGAAATTTAAGTTTCATATTTAGCCTATAATAAACTGCCAGGATCCTAAGATAATAGG
>JAWXBT010000359.1:0-3338 GCA_034440315.1 bacterium | reverse complement strand
TTAATCACATTGCCAGTAGCAGGATTTATATAGTCCATAACGTATGCATTTGATATTGCAGCAGTAGCGTTATGACCATAATTTGCATACGACACTGGAGAGCTAGGTGTACATACTACGCCACTGAATTGCGAATTCATATTTTCAAGAAAAGCCGACTGCCAAGCTTGATCAGCACCTGACAGAGAACAATCTAAGTTAGATGTACCTGAGCCTGGAGGTGTCACTTCACACTCACCATAATTTAAAGATGAACCAGTTGCGGAAAGTATTGAATCAAATGGATTCGGGACGGGTGCAGCATACGCATTCGCCGAAAAGAACAATCCCACTAAACCTGCCAATACGATATTTTTCAAATTTAACTTTCTCATTTTATTTCTCCACTTATTAAAAGAACTAATTTAAAAGAACAAAACTCTGTAAAGAGATAAGCTCCTGTATCGAGCGATGTGAGGGGTAGTGCATGAAGCGTACCCTTTTTTGTTATGATTTTTTGTTGGAATGTCCCTAAAAGGGGTGTTTCTCGAATGATATCAAATACATTTTTGATCCAGGTAAAATAACTTCGTAGAGCAAAATGTGTATTTTTCGTAGTAGTAAAGTCAAAAAAAGTAGCAGCTAACTAAACTTTTTTAGGATCAAAGTTATGAAAATCACGGATTAGGATTTTTCCAAAGATCATGTCACCGAATAAAGGGGACGCGGAATAAAGGAGACGGAGCTCTGCTCCATCCCCATAAACTACTAATACAAAGCCTCAATATTTTCTTTAAATCTCTCTTCAACAAGTTTGCGCTTAACTTTAAAAGTTGGGGTCAAAAGACCATTATCTATCGTAAAATCACCTGGTAAAACGGCAATCTTCTTAATCTGCTCAAAATTCGGCAATTTTTCATTCACCTTTTCAAAGTAGCTCCAGATTAGATTTCTTACAGACTTATCTTGATCTAAAGGAGTCATTAATTGTTTACCTTGAGATTTTGCCCAATACTTAATTGCTTCTTCATTAAGAGTTAAAAGAGCACCACAAAATGGACGACCCTCTCCTACCATTATTATTTGTGAAATATAGGGACAAGATTTTAAGCGATCTTCGATTTCGTTTGGTGCTATCTTTTTGCCATTAGATGTTATGATCAATTCTTTTTTACGTCCGGTTATTGTAAGAAATTTATCCGAATCCAGTATTCCAAGATCTCCGGTGCGGAACCAACCATCTTTATCCCATGAACTTTGAGTTGCTTTAACTCTATTATGATATCCTAGTGATATATTGGGACCACGAAAGCAAACCTCTCCGTCATCTAATATTTTCATTTCAATATCCGTGGAGAGCACAGGGCCAACTGTACCAACTTTTTTATTTCCTAATCTATTGGCATTTGTTGCAACACAAGTTTCTGTTAATCCGTATCCTTCTAAAATTTCAATTCCTAAAGCATCAAAAAATCTACCGACTGGAACAGGTAATTTTGCACCGCCTGAAACACAACATTTAAAGTGTGCTCCAAAAAGTTTAAGTTGAATTTTCCTTCTAATCCCAGCTAGAAGAGTTTTAAACAGTTTGGCTTTAAATGAAGCTTTCTCTCCTTTTTCATAAATCTCTACCGCACTTTCAATGGTTAGTTTTAATATCGATCCGGCAAGGCCAGGTTTTTCTGTTTGACGCATTACCCCATCACGCATCTTTTCCAAAAGACGAGGCACGATTGGCACAATCGAAGCACTGCCCTCACGAATATCTCTGGTAATAGAAACAGGTTCGAGTTTTGAAGTTTTTGTATCAACTATTGCTGCAAATTTTAAAGTAGCTGGAGTAAGAAAGCCGACATATCCCATAAGTTTTGCAAAGGAATGGGCCAATGGCAGGAAAAGCATGAGACTAGAGTCATCTTGATAAAACTCAGCATCTCGGGCCTGACGAACATTTGAGAGATGATTGCCGTGAGTTTGCATTACGCCTTTTGGCGGTCCAGTTGTTCCAGAAGTATAAACAAAAGAGGCTAGATCATTTCTTTGAATACTTGCAATCTCTATTGGATTTTGAGCTTCGGTTGCAGAAACAATAGAACTAAACTGAACGAGAAGATCATGTTTAATACATTCTTCAAAAACAATGATCTTTTTAATTGAAATTTTTGCAACTAGAGGATCGCGATCTTCGGTGCCAGCAATATTCCAATCTTTATTATTAATACTTATTAACTTGCTTACTTGTTCTTCATTTTCTGCGAAAACAATCTCGGCTTCTGAATCATAAAGAATGTATGCAACATCCGAGTCAGGTAATGTTTGGTAAATGGAGATGGAAACTCCGCCACAAGCTAAAATTGCAAAATCAGCTTCCATCCATTCGGGACGTGAGGAGGATATAATAGCTACCCGAGTACCTTTTTTTACTCCAATTATTTTTAAGAGTGCGGCAATTTTATTAATTCTGCTTTTTACAACTTCATAATTAGTTGCGACCCAACGCCGTTCATTTTTTGATTCTAGAGTTCCATCATACTGAGCTTGCGAGTAAACAATCCGCTCGGGATGGGCATTGGCCATATCATAAAAAGCCTTTGCTAAATTTTGTGCTGTATCGAGGCCGTAGTGATTCATTTTATATCTTCCTTAACGAGGATATTAGAGATTACGCTAGCCTTATGCATCAAACAACTTCAAAAAATAGGGACGGAGCCCAATTATTTATAAATAATTGGGCTCCGTCCCTATTTTTCTTGATATCAATACTAGTTCATCTAAGGCTTTCCGATTATGCCTTCGATGATGCATATATCCATTTTAGAATTTCACAAAACTTCGTTTCGCATGGATATCCTTACTATAATTTAGGGGATGCAACGATGGTCACTTCGTCCCCTATTTGGACAATGCTTCTATCTACAATCTTTTTTATATTTGGCAATAATCTCTGCTCAGTGGCGATCCTCAATGGAGTTATTCTTGTCTTAGCTGCACTAACTTGGGGCAATTTAATTTCTGAAAAAGTTTCATTTCTTAAGACCATTATCATTGCTGCACTACTTTCAGTTTCAAGTTTTGGACTTATGGAGACACCCTTGGCCCTATTATTTTTGGGTATAGGAACTTTTCTGGATAAGAGAAATGACTCGCGAGCTTTTATTTTCCTTACTCTGGCTTTCTTTACAAGATTTGAACTGGGTATTTTTTTAATACTTTTTTTAATTAAGCACTGGCAGGGAAGAAGGTTTTCTAAAGCTGCTATATATACTTTTGTAACAAGTTTACCAATAATAACCTTTTGCTTTCATTACTTTGCAACTCTAACGCCTAATACGATAAGCGCAAAATCTATTGTTTATAAT
>JAWXBT010000358.1:0-4061 GCA_034440315.1 bacterium | reverse complement strand
GAAGATATAGAGAGTATACACAGAAAATTAAAACTGGATCAGTATACGAAATGGCAGAAGTATTAAGAGATCTATCAGTGCTAGGCCGCGGTAAAGAGCTTTCCTTCGGTGAGAAAAAAATGTTTGATACTGTTAGAGAGCTTCTGGTCTCTGAGATTGCAATAGCTAAGAGCAGAACTCAGGAAAAAATCCGTGTTGAGCTTTCTGATATCATTACAGCCTAAATTTTCGATCAGTGTTTTATGATGAATTTAGCAAGGGGGACTATAGCTGCCATAGTTCCTGCTGCTGGTTCAAGCACGCGCCTAAATATTGGAGTTCCGAAACCGCTGATCAAATTATGTGGCAAGACAGTCATTGAATGGACTGTATCTACTCTAAGAAAGTGCCCATCAATCGGAAAAATATTAGTGATGGTGCCAGCAGGACAAAATGAAGCCTTCGCATTCTTGACTCAAACATACGAAAATCTTGAAATTTTAATCGGCGGTGATTCACGCAGAGAATCTGTAAATCTGGGATTAAAACACTTATCAGCTGAAAGTGATCCTGAATGTCTAGTGCTTATTCATGATGCTGCTCGTTGTTTAGTTACTTCTCAATTGATTGAAAAGTGTGTTCTGGAAGCAATTGATTGCAGAGCTGTTACTGCTGCAATTCCCATGGTTGATACAATTAAAGAAGTTAATTCAAATAAAAAGATAATACGGTCATTAAAAAGAGATTCGCTTTTTTCAATTCAAACCCCTCAAGTTTTTGAACTCTCTCTCTTAATAAAGGCACATAATTTAGTTATGGAAAGTGTGACAGATGATTCTGCCTTGGTTGAGTCAATTCATGAAGTAAAGATTGTTATTGGGGACTCCGAGAATTTAAAGGTTACCACTCCAATTGATCTAGAAGTTGCAAAGGTTATTTTATCTAAAAGAAACAATTAATATTATACTTGAACTGGAATTTCTAAACCGTCGTAGGCAGGCTCAATATGTTTGGGTAGTTTTAATAAAAGCTCATCATAATCAAGATCATGGGTCATATGAGTAAGATAAGTTTTTTCCGCACCTATTTCTTCAGCAAGAACAATTGCTTCATCAATTGTTAGATGCGTTTTGTGATTTTTAAACCTTAAACCATCTAAAACTAAATTTTTAACACCTTTAATTATTTCTTTTGATTCAGCCGGAATCACTTTACAATCTGTGGCATATGCAAGATCTCCAAACCTAAAACCGGTAACCTGGGTTGATCCATGATGTAGTTTGAAAGGTTTGATTTGAATATCTAAGAGTGAAAATGGGGAGACTTCATCAATCTCATGAAGAGAAAGCTGAGCTAATAATCCTCCTTCATAATTTGGATCTGGAGAGAAAATATAGTCAAAAAAGGATTTAATTCTGTCGAGAGTACTTTTTGAACCATAGCAAGGAATCACATTTTGATTTACAAAATTAAAACACCTTAAATCGTCTGTTCCCAAAATATGATCGGCATGGGAATGAGTATAAAGCACAGCATCTACCCTCTTTATATTCCATTTGAGGGATTGATAACGTAGATCGGTAGATGCATCAATTAAGATCCCTTTACCATCTTCTTTAATCAAAATAGCTGAAGTTCTGGAGCGGTTATTAGTTGATTTCCCAGATGTGCAGACCTTGCATTGACATCCGGGGATTGGAACCCCTGTAGAAGTTCCACAGCCTAGAATTTTAAGTATCATTGCTTACCGATAGTTTATAGAGCTAATTTACAGTAGAAGAATTAAAGATAACTCACTTAGTGCTTAAAAAATTTAGTTAGAGCAACTAAAACCATCTTTAGCACAAGTAAGTTCTTTGCATGGAGCTTGAGAATATCATGAGTGACGAGAAAGAGGAAACAAAGATTGTCGATCGAAGACGTTTTGATGCAGATGGTAACGAGAGGAGCACTGAAACCGATAAAAGTAATATAGAAACAACTTCGCAAGCAAGCAAAGCTAAATCTTTGGCAAGTGAGGAACTTCCACCGATAGATTTCAGTAGTTTTGTAATGTCACTTGCTACGCAAGCACTAATGCAATTAGGAGAGATGCCTGCACCACCTGGTGTGAACATAAGCAAGAATGTTGCTTCTGCAAAACAATCTATTGATATCTTATCATTGATAGAGATTAAAACCCGAGGCAATTTAGATACTGCTGAGAGGACATTACTTGGTGATATCTTGCATAATTTAAGAATTAGTTTTGTAAAAGCATCAAAGAAATAAAAGGTAAATATGTTTAAATTCTGTTTTATTAAAAAAATAGTTATGCTGGGGATTTCAATCCCATTTTTTCTTATTTCAGCTTTAGCTGAAGATCTTGCCTATCTTGAAGGATCTCCAAAGTTAAAAGCTCAGTTTGTTCCTGTGCCAAGCTTTTCCCAATTAGCAAATGAGCTTGGTGACTCGGTTGTTAATATTGCTGTTGAATCTAAAAATGAAGAAGTACAACAGGAAACAGAAATTATTCCTGGCTTGCCATTCAAATTCAAAGGTGGAGGAGGAGATGTTTCCTCTCTAGGTTCAGGATTTATTATTAGCAAAGATGGTTTTATTGTTACTAATAATCACGTTATAGATAAGGGTGACAAAGTTATCGTTAGACTATTGGAAGATAAAAATGAATATGTTGCAAAAATCATTGGAGCGGATCCGAAAACAGATTTAGCCCTTATAAAGATTGAACCTAATAAGGAATTAAAACCAGTTTATTTTGGAAATTCAGATTCAATAAATGTAGGTGATTGGGTATTAGCTATTGGGAATCAGTTTCAATTAGGTCAAACAGTAACTGCTGGCATAGTGTCTGCAAAATCTAGACGAGTTCCAAGAGGTGGTCCGTATGATCACTTCATACAAACAGATGCTTCAATTAATCCTGGAAGTTCTGGTGGGCCTCTTTTTAATACTGAAGGACAAGTAGTTGGAATTAATACTGCAATTTTCAGTCCGGGCAAAACGCAATTCGGGGGAACTGGATTTAACATTGGTATCGGATTTTCTGTGCCAATTAATATAGCCAAGAGAGTTATCGTTCAGTTAAAAAGTGGTGGTACTGTCATACGGGGTTGGTTAGGTGTGATTATTCAGCCAGTAACACCTGAAGTTTCTGCTGTTTTTGGCCTTCAAGATTCACATGGAGCACTTGTTTCTCATGTACTAGTTGGAAGCCCAGCTGCAAAAGCTGGCTTTGAAGTTGGGGATATTATAACAAACTTTAATGGATTAGCTGTTAGAGAAAATGACGATCTTCCTTTAATGGTTGCTGATACTCCAGTAAATACTTCAGTCAAGATTCAAGTAATACGAGCAGGCAAAGAAATGATCTTAAACTCTGTTATTGAGAAGTTAAACGAGAAAACCGAGATTGCTCAAAAAGGGGAACAAGTTAATGAAAAATTTGATGATTTAGGTTTAGTTGTAAAAGATCTTACAGAAGATCTTGCTACTGTATTTAAAATTACAAAAGTCGACGGTGCCTTAATTCAGGCTGTGAAACCTGGTTCCTTGGCGGAAAGATCTGGATTTGCAAGAGGTGATATAATTCAAGGTCTTCAAATTAAAGGAAGATCTCTTATTAGTATTAAAGATAGCAAAAGCTTTTATGAGAATATAAGTGGATTTAAAACTAAAGAAGCTTTCTTGCTACTTGTTCGAAGAATAGACAGTAGAGCGTCTGATCAATCGACAACTTTGTATTTGACACTAAATCCTAAGTAAGTGTCAAACCATTGACATAGCTACATATTTTTATGAATCCTTTCGAAGAAAAGAGTTGGCAAGCTTTTAGCTAACTACCTCATTGTGTACAACAGAAACTTTGAGTTTTTGACTCGGTTACATGTTGGCTTTAATGGAGGTTGTAGCATGAAGCAAGCGGTTAAGTCTGATATTGAATTGGTTGAGTCATTTTTAGGGGGAGATACACAAAGTTTCGAAGAGATTTTAAATCGATACAGTGCCAAAATATACAATTTAGCCTTACGTTTTACGAAAAATCCAGAAGATGCAGAAGAAGTATTACAAGATGTTTTTTC
>JAWXBT010000357.1:0-5465 GCA_034440315.1 bacterium | reverse complement strand
GGTTTTTTTACATCAGTAATCAAAGAGTCCACTCCGTTTATAATAAGTCCGGCAGAGGATTCTGCGTCTGCAGTCTGAACTTTGTTCTTCAAGATCGTGTTCGAATTAAGATAAGTAATCTCTCTATCGGTAAGCTCTAATTTGGGAAGAAGAATTGACTCACGTGTTTCTTTAATAATTAATTTTATAAGACCTAAAGCTTTTTCTATTTCTGCGTCAGCACCCTCTTTGCCCAAACTTAATTTTTAATATTCTCGAAGCTCTGAATTTGATATTTCTTTAATAGACTCTTTCTCTTCTTCTTTCTTGAGGTCTAACTCAGGGGTAGGTTTTGAACTTTTCACTTTAGAATCAGATAATTCTGGATCAGGTTTTTGATCTCGAATCTCAGGTCCAAAGAGAAGTCTTTCATTAAAAGCTTCAGGATCGGAAATCTTTCCCTTTAGGTCTTCATAAATAGATTTCACTTCCGATATAACTATAAGTGCAAGATCGTCTTTTATTTCTTTAGGGATATTTAATTTATTTTGGCCATAACGCTCTTCAAGGGCACGATAGGCAGCATGAAATAAGGCAAGGCCCTCAAGCATTTGTTCAGAAAGTTTTTTATCATCTCCAGCGAAGAGTTCTTCTCTTTCTTTTGTTAAGGCTTCATTTGCAAACTTACAATCCTCATGGTTTGGTTTGATATTTAGCTGCAAGAAATTTGTTTGCAGGTTCTCTCGAATTAAATCGAAAACTTCTCTATGTTCTCTTAGCTCATCTAGTCTTGGGCCTAGGGCCTGAAGTAGCTCGTCTTGATCTAGAAGTAGGTTCTGTTGTGGGGAAAGTGATTGTTTTGTCATATTTAATCATAGTGTTATGACAATTTTTATAGAGAGGTGACGTTGAGCCATATATAGTACTTTTCAGAAATCTTTGCCGAATGAAATGAGGCAAAACTTCTAGAGAAGACTATATATTATTCTGTTAAAGATTTTCTTTAGGAAAGTTCTTTTTGGACTTACTATAACAAGGCTCCGACACTACTTTTTTACACTACTTTTTTACAAATATCCCAGGCTTTTTAACTCATCCAGTGCTTCAGGAGTTTCTGGGCCATTCGATGAAGGTGCTTTTCTTTTTCTTGGATCAAAAATTGTATCTAAAGAATTTTTAATTTTTATCTCAACTTCCCCGCCGCTTCCTTCAATATTTTTTGTCTCAAAAGGATCCTCATTAAGGTTATAAAACTGATTTACACCATGAGAATGAGAAATGTATTTTCCTTGATTATTATGCAGGGAATATACCTCGCCATCTTCCCAACTACGTCTAAATGAAATTTCATCTTTTGGGCGACGTTCAGCAAAAGAATATGGAATTGATAATCCCGCATCACCCTTAATAAAGGGAACTAGTGAGGCTCCCGCTAGGCGATGAAGCTCGGGATCTATAGGAGAACCTAAAATTTCAGCAATCGTTGGAAAAAGATCAACTGTACGCACAAGTTCACTTAGGGAGCGACCAGACTCAATCGTATCTTTCATAAAAAATATTAGGGGAATATGCAGTTGTTCTTGATAAAGAAATTCTCCATGACCTTTATAGCCATGATTTCCTAATCCTTCACCGTGATCAGATGTGATTATCCACAAGGTTTCTTCTAAAAGACCTTTACTGGATAAGTAATCATAAATTCGTTTAATCTGATCATCAACATAAAGAAGCCGCGCATCATAACCATTTATTGCATTAAGAGACTTTTCTTCACTACCGAAAAATTCTACAGAAAACCCACGATCCTTTTTAAGAAAATCAAGATGCTCCTTTTGAGGCAGGGAGTTTACTTTTTCTCTGTATTCTTTAGGAAAATTTTTAGTTCTTTCCCATTGATGAACATCGTAGAAATGTGCCCAGATCAGAAAATTCTCTGAACTATGAAGCGAATCAAGCCAGGCTAGTGAGTTATCTACAACATTCTGGGCATTTCTATACCAAAACTTTTTAAAATTTTTATCTTTTCCATTTGTTATGCCCTCAACAAATGGAAAGCCAATTCGACCTTCCATAAACTTAACTGCGGGAAAGCCCTGGACATTAAAACCAAGCTCGTGTGCAAACTTGTGTAAACTATAAGTAGCAGGATCTAAGGAGTCATAATTTTTTAATAAGTTATGTTCAAAAGGATAAAGACCGGTGAACATTGTCGCATGAGAGGGAGCTGTATGTGGAGCGGCAGTAAATGCCTTTTTAAAAGAAACTCCACGCCTAGCTAAAGAATTAATAAAGGGAGAGACCTCTCGTTCATATCCGTATGAAGCCAAGTGATCTGCTCGTAAAGTATCTATTGTTATGAAAACCACTCTTTTTACTTTCCCAAAAGAACCAGAATGAGTTCTTGAAATTGGACAAAAAGAGAAAAAAACTATTAAAGGAATAATTACAATTAAAACAATCAATAATAGTGAGCGTTGCTGAAGTTTCATACCTGAATTAAGCTATGTGAAAATTCAGCTAATGCCAATAGGAATGAATATTATAGTAAAATACTTTTGTTGCTTCATAGTCATTTCATTGACTTTAGTTTCTTGTACTAATTCTAACAAATCAGAGTTCCCTTTTAAAAACGTAGTATTTATAATTGTAGATACTCTGAGTACTGAAGATCTAGGAGCATATGGAAACACTAACTCGCCTTCTCCCATTATAGATAAGCTGGCTCGCGAAGGAGTACTTTTTAAAAAAGCCTATTCAACATCTTCTTGGACAAAGCCTTCGATTGCATCTTTGTTCACTGGCTTAATGCCGTCAGTACATGGGGTAACTTCGATTGATGATATTTTAAAAGAAGAAGAGTTTACTTTGGCAGATGCTTTTAAATCAAAGGGATTTAAAACTGCTGCTTTTGTAAGTCATACTTTAATTAGTCCGCAGATGGGTTATGCACAGGGTTTCGACGTTTACGATACCATTCCATTTAAAGGAAATGTTCATGATGTAATTTCATCAGCAAAAGTTACTGATATGGCCAATGATTGGTTGAAAAAAAATCATAAAGATCCATTTTTTCTCTTTCTACATTACTTTGATCCACACAATAATTACCACCATCATAAAAAGTTTGATCGAACTTCAAACTATAAAGGATCTCTTAAATCGAGTGCTGATATCCGAGAGCTTAGAAAATTAATTCCCACAATGACAAAAGAAGATCAGGCCTTTTTAAAAGGTCTGTATCAAGAAGAGATTGCTTTTACAGATTCACAGATTGGTGGTTTTTTAGAAAACATTGAGAATTTTGGTCTAAGCAAGGATA
Source organism: bacterium (assembly GCA_034440315.1). Classification (GTDB taxonomy): domain Bacteria; phylum Bdellovibrionota_C; class UBA2361; order UBA2361; family J135; genus JAWXBT01. The sequence continues at coordinate 2,167 of JAWXBT010000357.1, read as the reverse complement.
CTTTAATTGTCCTAACCGCAGATCATGGAGAAGAGTTTTTAGAACATGGTGAAATTGGTCATAGCAGAACCTTATATAATGAATTAATTCATATTCCCTTTATTTTAAAACTTCCTTCTAAATTTAAACCATCTATTGTCAACGATCCAATCTCTAGCATGGACATCTTTCCCACTCTTCTTAGTTTTTTAAAAATACCAATTGACTCAGCAGTTAAAGCAGCTTCCTTAGCCCTCACTCTGACTCATGGAATGCCGATAAAAAAACAAGATATTGTTTCAGAAGTTGATTTTAAATCTAGCCATATAAAAGCCTATAAAATATCTGTTATCAGAGATAATTTAAAAGCAATTCTCGATAAGCCTTCCAATACTTTTGAGCTTTATGATTTAGAAAAGGATCCCCAAGAGTTAGATAATATTGCCCTAAAAAACCCAGAACTCCTTTTGACTATTTCTCCCTTAATTTTGGATTACAAAGATAAAGTTCAAACCTCTTTGCCAACTACAAAAAAAACTAGAAAAGAGAGAACTCCCGATGAGGTAGAGCAGTTAAAAAGCTTGGGTTATCTATAGGGGCCTGTTGCAAAACTCTATCCTACTGCGAAAAGCGATCTTTGGTCTGCGACATCCTCAGTCTTTGAGAGAAAAGCCTCAACATATCCAGAGGGCTTTCTCTCTCGACTTCCTTGTCTCGGCTCAAATCTCACTTTTCTCGTTACGGAGATAGTTTTGCAACAGGCTCCTTAGTTGAAGAGATATTTTTATTTAACCAATGAGTGTAGGGTAGCCGCAAATTTAGTTATAGATTTCCTAAGTGCTTTATGAGATTGATGACCATTTGGAACAATAATAACATCAATCCCTAATTCTTCGGCAACTTCTGCATCATGAGCGGTGTCTCCAATTAAGACTGCTTTATTTGGATCTATTCCCGATTCTTTTATCAAAGCCTTTCCGGTGAAAATTTTGCTAATTCCACTCTCTTGATTATCTGGAGTTCCAATTTTCCATTTGAACAGATCGTGAAGATTGAATTTTGTTAATACATTTTGTAAGAGACTGTCTGGATAGGCCGAGAGTATCGATTGAGTTTTTCCTTGTAAATTTAAAAGTTTAAGTATTTCCCTGGCACCATCGTGAAGCTCGCAAAGATGTTCCTTGCTGCTATATTCTTTATGATAGTATTTGTATAAATCATCCCAAGAGTGTTTGTTAAAATCATATCCTAATGATTCATAAAAATATTTCACAGGCATTCTGAAAGTATCTCTGTATTCTTCAAAAGAGAGCTCTTTTCCAAGGTGTTGACGGGTATGTTCGTTTACGATTCTAACCGAAAGTGGAGTGTCGTTAATAATCGTGCCGTTCCAATCCCAAATTATATGAGAATATTTTGAAACTAGACCCGCCATAATAGCCGATAAGTTAATTATTTAATTCTGCCTTCAACAAATGGAATTTCGAAGACTTTCTCATGAATAATAGGACCGTGGCCAAAGTAGCCGTCTTCTCCAAAACATTCTCCATGATCTGACGTTACAATGAGGTGTGTGTTACGAGGTACAACTTCATAAAGTTTCTCAAATAAAGTATCCAAGTATTCAATATTGCTTCTTTGCTTTTCTTTTAGAATCAACATCTTGTCCATGTGGAAAAATTCATCTTCAACTTTGACTTCTTTTGATCCGTCTTTGCCATCAAATATAAAATCATCCATATGTTTGAAAATACCATGAACACCGCTAATTCTTGGCAAATCGTCTCCACTTTCACCTGGAAGAATATATGGATAATGAGTTTCTCCAACATTCAAAAGATAGAAAGATGGTTTTTCAGGATCGAAAATTAATTGATCCACAATGGCGCTAAAATCATTATGAGATTTCATTAACTGATATCTATCAAAATGAACATTGAGCGCAGTTGTTTGATTAAGTACGGGCATCGAAACTAGTGCGTTTGTTATGTAACCTTGGTCTTTTAAAAAAGCAGGCAACGATAAGCGTGGCACGAAGCCTTTAAATGAAATATCAGGGATATTTAGTCTATGAGACCAATTTACAAAATCTTTTTTGTAAACTTCAGATGCGAATACACCCTTGGGACTACTGTGCGGAGAAGCACCCAGCATGTATACGTGATGTGAAGGTACCGTCCAGGTAGCG
>JAWXBT010000356.1:0-5960 GCA_034440315.1 bacterium | reverse complement strand
CTTCTTGAGTTGCAATGTAAGCTGTTTCAGCCCCTACACCAGCAGCAGCTAATAAGCAGCCTGAAAGGGAAGAAATTGATACTAGAAGAATTATTGAAGTTGTAAGTGTTTTCATATGTATATAGGTAACATTTTTGAGATAAAAGTTAAATAGTAAGTCCAAAAAGAACTTCCGGAAAGAAAATCTTTTTTCGGACTTATGATCCCCGAGAGGGATGATAAATAGCCATCTCGACTAAATGTTTTAGGTAAACCGAAGGTTTACAACAAAATAAGTAATCGTAAATTACTTATTGAGATAACTATAGATAGAAAGAATTAATATTTTTGATTGTGGGGTCGACTTTGTTTTTGCAAACCCTTCCCCAAAACCAATCAATTGGATAGTTACTCCTTTTGATTTCGATCTCCATGAAACGCCAGAAACTGTCCGATCGTTACCACAGTCACGGCCAGCCAGAATGCTAGTCCTAGGGTTGCTCCGAAGAATACAACACCAAAGAGCGACATGCAGAGAGGCTGAATTGATCCGATCAAGGTAAACTTCCACAAAGTGATCTGGGAATATGCCTGTATGCTCTTGCGGTCACTCCAAAAACTGCGGATTCTTTTTGTGTGAGACAGGTTTGTAATCCCCAAAAGAAAGCTGCGGCCGAGAGAGCATACAGGCAGATTCCCAGAGCCAAATCAGAACCGTGTAAATCGCGCAGGGTTTTGTAAGTGCTGCAAAACTTTTTGCGTTGATCTTCGTTACTCAAGGCCAACAAAATTAGTAACAGAGAAACGAGATAGGTTGCACATCCTGCAACTGCGTAGTCAGTCCCATGAATCAGAAGAGACATGGCCGAAGGAACAGAAGCAGCGAGGAGGTGGGCAGCTATAGCAAGCCCGACTCCTTTAGTTCGGACTTGCATTTTGATTCTTCTTTCTTTGTTTCTTGAGACCTTTCAAAGTCGACATCCACAGGAATAAGCAATGATGCTATTTCCTCTGAACCTGTGCTTTACAGTTCACAATTACTCAATGTTTTTTCTAACATGCAAAAAATGAGAAGAAAAAACAAAATAAAAGCTAATAAATTTAACACCTTGTATTTAGTTTAAGATACTAAAAGTTAACAAATTGACTGAATGAAAACTGTCTGTTAGAGGATTGTTAAGATCTGGTTAGTTAGTTCTTTTTACAGGCTCGTTGTTCTTACCAATTGAGCCTTTGCAATGATTATAACACTTTTAGTGCGGAGATTAGTTGTTTGCTCCAAACAAGAAGTGGAGGTGTCATTAAAGATCGTATATTTATTTTACCCAAAATGGGTTGCCCGTAACTTAATTTTTAGGGATCTGAATTTTGTGCTGATGTTGTTTAGGCTCAACTTTTTCTTACGACCTATAAAATTATGAGGACTCCAAGCGAGAAAACTCATGAAAATTCAGATGTTGTGCAAACTACTTTTGGTTTTGCTCTAAATTTTGATGAGGATCCTCCTGATTCTTCTCTTGGGATTCCTCATAATAATCAGCAATCTGCTGTAATTGATTTAAGTTCTGAAATTGTTACTGCGGGTTCCTCCTCTGCTCGTTTTTCAAGTCAACTCTTCTTAATACCTCAAGAAAGATTAATAGTACTTACTCCAAATGAAGAGCTTGTAATCATGGGTGCTAAGGTTGCTGGCTTTGATTTTGATGAAACCTTAGTTCTTGGAACTGGAAAGCATTTTCACGATGGAGAAAATGCTCGTTTTGCTGGTGGACTTGAAAGAGCAACACGTAATTTAGGAATTTCCTTTGATAGAACAAACTGGTCAAACTATTCACAACATGCAGGTTTAAGCGAAAAGGATTTAATAGCGAGACTCGCCATAGGTATTTATAAAGAGCATGGGGTTTTTATTTGTCCACGTCACATTAAAAACGCGGTTGATGCGCATGCTGATGAAAACTTTCATGAACTTCTTGGAAATGTAAGTGTTGCTGGCGGTGCGTTAACAGCATTGACTGGGGCTCGTAGTTCAGGTGCTAGGGTGGCGGTTTGTACGGCAAGTTCAGTTTATATTCAAAAAGTTTTAGAATACTTTGACCTTTATGAACACTTTGATTATTGCCAATACGATGCTCCTAAAAAAAATTGGAATGCTCAGTTTTCAGGTGGTCCTATTGAAAAAATGTGTGCATACTTAGGAGAATCTGTCGAAAATTCTGTATTTATTGGTGATGGAATTTCGGATGTTGCTAGTCATAAATTAGCTGGGGGTTTAGCAACAGTTTTATATTGTCCAGATCCAGCAAGACTAGATAGGAAACTTTCTGAGATTGAGGCCTTTAGAGTCCAAGCACCAACTTCAGCAAATAACGGATTCATTTACGTAGTTTCCAATCTTGCTCAGGTTGTTTTTAAAGCTGGAGAAGGAAATCTTTCTCATCAAGTACAATACAAGGAAGCCGCCTAAATTATTGTTATGAAAGTTGATTCAAATAAGCCAATAACTCTAGCATTTGGTGAACTTCTTTGGGATGTCCTTCCTAGTAAAGAAGTTTTGGGTGGCGCTCCTGGTAACTTTGCTTATCGTCTTTCAAACCTGGGATTTCCAGCAAAAGTTGTAAGTCGTATTGGTAATGACCTACGTGGTGAAAAACTTTCACAAATTCTATCCGAGAGGGGACTCGATCTTTCATTGCTTCAAATGGATTCAAAATTACCAACAGGATTTGTTGATGTTCGTCTCAACGAAAACGGTGAACCAGATTTTACTATCAATCGTGGAGTGGCTTACGATCAAATTGAGTTAACTGAAGAATTAGAAAAGGTTGCAGCTAGTTGTAAGGTACTTTACTTTGGAACCTTAGTTCAGAGAAGTAACAAATCTCGAGAAACAATTTTGAAGTTAATCGATATGGCAAAAGATGCAACAAAGTTTATAGATTTAAATCTAAGAAAAGATTGTTTTAGTGCTGAGACAGTTCTTAGTTCATTAGAGAGAACAAATATATTAAAACTGAATAAAGACGAAGCATCTGCTGTTTCAAAATTATGTGGATTTGATGCTCCAGAATCAAAAGCTTTTGCAAGAAAAGTTATCAGTTCTTTTGATATTGATATTTGTATCATTACCCAAGGCGAAAATGGAGCCTATGCACTTAATAAGAAATCCGAGGAAGTTGTAGCCCAAGGTTGCACAGTTAAAGTCGTGGATACAATTGGTTCCGGGGATGGCTTTAGCGCAGGCTTCGTTTCTGGATTTTTAAGTGGATTATCTTTGAATGAATGCTGTAGAATCGGCAATAAAATTGGAGCTATTACTGCGACTAGAACTGGCGGTATGCCAATAATAACTTTCGACGAGATAGAAGATTTTGAATCAAACAATTCTACCAGATCTGCCTCCATTTCCTAATTCAAAAGAGAAGCTTTTAGAAAATATTAAAAGCATGACTATTTTAGCGGGCACTTCTTCAAGTCTGCCTAAATTTCAAGCCTTATCAAGTTGTATTCCAACTCTTGATTCTGCAACTCCAATAAGTTCAGTAATTGTAATAGATATTGGAGGAACTGCAACAAAAGTTGGAGTTCGCATGCATAATCAATCCCTTGATTGGCAGATCCTTATAGAAGAGCCAAATGACTCATTTGAAGATTCTACTTTACCAGTAAACTCTCTTGAGCGTTTTGCAGCCATGGTAGCAAAACGAATAACAACTCAGATAAATAAATTGCGCGAGATAGATACGCACTGGGCTTTGGGCATTGTTTGGTCAAATGCAATGCAAAATTCCTTAATCAAAAATATTGGTATTGATGGAAATATTATAAACAGAGCTAGGTATTCTAAAGCTGAGTGGTTTAACCAAGATACTAAGGATGAAGATTCAATCGGTCAAATATTTTTGAAAGCATTTAACAAAAGTGGGATCAATATTTCTTTATATCTAGTTGCTAATGATACTCCTTTAACAATGAAAGCCTTAAAAACTGCGAATGCAGGGATGGTTGTATCGACAGGCTTGAATGCCACAGTAGTTAAAAAAAGTTCATCTGGACCAATAATTTGTAACGCTGAAATGGGGACTTCTTTCTTTCTTGATAAAGAATTCATACACCCAGAAGATTTCATTGCAGAGAATAAACCAGCTTCGATTATTGAGCATTTAGTTTCTGGAAAAAATCTACCTCGTCTTTTTGCTTCTCATATCATGGCTAATACTCATCAATATGGAGAGGTTTGCACCCTTTCTAAATATTTTAAATCAATTGGTCCAAATGCATATGAATTTTTTACTGCTCAGGATCTGGCCAATTGTCTAGAGAGACCACATGATTTTTTAACTAAAACTCGATCGAGTTTAGATTTCGATCTGAATGCTCTTAAGTATTATCAGGCACTTTGTCGCTCAATCATCATTCGTGCAGCTAGACTTTCTTCTTTATTTGCTTATGCAGCAGTATTTGAGCAATTTACTGAGAAAAATCATTTTATAATAGCCTTAGATAGTTCTCTTTCACGAGGCATTCCTCTTTTCTGTCAAACATTTCAGGAATCTTTAAATGAGATTACACCTAAGGGAAAATCAATCAAACTAGAACTTATTGATAGATTAGAGGTTCCTGGAGGAATTATTTCAGTTCCAATGCAAGGGGCGGCCAATGCTCTTGATGCTTTGAGTGCGCAATTTGAAAGTGTTTGAGATTAGCTTTTAAGGCTATAAAATTCATGATACGAACTGATTCAACATGGTCTTTAGCTCGTTTATCTTTCTTTTTCTTTTCTTACCTCTGACAGTACTTGCTTACTTTGTAAGTCCCCGATCTTATCGCAATACAATTTTGCTTATATCAAGTTTGATTTTCTATGCCTGGGGCGCAGCGAATATAATTATAGCACTACTCGTTAGTTGCTCTATCGATTACTTTCTAAGTAAAAAACTAATTCCACAAAATAAATTTCAGAGTCAAAGAAAATTATATTTGATCATATCTGTTGGAATGAATCTTTCTCTACTTGGATTCTTTAAATATGCAAATTTCTTTGTCGAACAATTTAACAATTTAATAGATACATTTGGTGGATCTGAATTAACTTGGACAACAATAATTTTACCTATAGGAATTTCGTTCTTTACATTGCAGAAAATATCTTACCTTGTTGATGTTTATCGAGGTGATACCGCTCCAGCTAGAAATGTTTTTGATTATATTCTTTACGTAATTCTTTTCCCTCAACTGATTGCCGGGCCAATTGTACGATACCTAGATGTTGCCAATGAGATCATTGAGCGCAAAACCTCGATCGATCTCTTTTTGGCCGGTTTAAGGCGTTTCATTCTTGGTTTGGCTAAAAAGGTGTTGATTGCAGATGCAATGGGGACAGTTGCAGATAATATTTTCAAACTCTCTGCCGATCAACTTTCAACTCCCTGGGCTTGGATAGGAATTACAGCATATGCATTTCAAATATATTTCGATTTCTCTGGTTACTCTGATATGGCCATTGGCCTTGGCTGGATTTTTGGTTTTCATTTCAAAGAAAACTTTATGCGACCTTATTTAAGTCTGAATATTACTGAATTTTGGAGACGTTGGCATATCTCACTCTCTTCTTTCATGCGCGAATATGTTTACTATCCATTAGGAGGAAATAGAGGCACAAATTTTTCTACTTATCGAAATCTTTGGTTAGTTTTTTTGGTATCTGGACTTTGGCACGGGGCTGCTTGGAATTTTATAATTTGGGGAGCATACCATGGAGCATTCTTAGTTTTTGATAAGGTACTATGGTTAAAAATTTCTGAGAGATTCCCCAAATTCTTTAATGTTGCAATTACATTTGTAATTGTTTTATTTGGTTGGGTTCTTTTTAGATCAGAATCTCTCAGCAATGCTTTGCAATATGCTGGGATTATGATTGGACTTAACTCTCCTTCAGAATTATTGCTGATACCAAGAGCTGTTCTAATAGATAATAGAAG
>JAWXBT010000355.1:0-6757 GCA_034440315.1 bacterium | reverse complement strand
TAATAACCAAGAACCCGAACAATCATACACTTATAAAGGGGCTTACCATCATTTGGCAAATGAACAAGAGTTGGGATGGCATCCAGAATGGGAAACACTTTTTATAAAGAAAAAAAATGGAAAAACTAAGTGATTATAGCATATTCCAGAATCATGCAATAGGAGCACATGCTTTATGGGAGTTTGCTAGGCATTATGAAGAGTATTCCGAAAGTAAAGAAGCTCCAGTGCTTTTATTAGCGATGCCTGTTTTACCAATAGTTTTTAATAAAAGGGCAACAGATTGTATCAAGGGTCGGAGGATGAAAGAAGGTAGCTTAATTAAAACCATAACAGAAAACAAGGATATATATAGTGGTTTACAAGAACGCATGGAATTGTCTTCTGATTTGACTTTTAAATCTGTTTATATGGCAGTCTCGGCAAATATTTTAATCTACGATAGAGAAACCACGCAACTGATACCCAACAGAAAATCTGAACCGCAGATTAAAAATTACGAAGATTATGTTGATATAATGGCCTCATCAAGAAGAATTGGGGCATGGTTTGCTAAATTGAGTGTGCAGGAAATAACACAATATTTTAATATAAAATTTTAGTAGTATGCAATTTACAATAAAAACCATTTTGCTTTGGCCAAAGAATCAAACCAAACAGATACGGAAGATCGAATTTTCTTTTGATAAGATAAATGTAATTACAGGAGGAAGCGAAAAAGGAAAATCAGCAATCATTGCAATCATTGATTATTGCCTTGGAAGTGGACATTGTAAAATTCCTGCTAGAACAATAAGAGATAAAACTGAATGGTTTGGCCTTTTAATCTTTTTAGACAATAACCAACAACTTTTATTAGTTCGTAAGGAGCCCGGTATGGAAAAAATGTCTGGCGATATGTATATGAAATTTGGAGTAGGACTAGCTATTCCTGATAAAATAGTTCCGAACTGCAACTACAATGATGTAAAACATCGTCTTAATGATTTAGCACACTTACCACATTTAGATTTTGAAAAAACAGATTTTAATTCTGGCTTTCAGTCACGTCCGAGTTTCAGAGATATGGTTTCGTTTAATTTTCAACCTCAGTACATTGTTGCAAATCAATCCTCATTATATTATAAAGCAGATTCCTCAGCGCACCGTGAAAAATTAAAAACAATTTTCCCTTACATACTTCAAGCGGTTGATAATGAATATTTACAGCTAAAAGAAGAATTAAGAGATAAGGAGAGAGAGGTTCTGTCTCTTGATAAAGAACTCGAAAAAAGAAAAAAAATATCCGAAAAATGGTTAGGTGAAATCAGGGCAAATTACATTACTGCAAAAGAGTATGGATTATTAGAAAAGGCTCCCTATCCAAACGATGATTGGAAACCAGAGCAATACATACCCTACTTACGAGGAATTTCGAAAACAATGGATGATGAAAGAATTCCTTTAGTGCCAATAGGAGCAACTAGTATCACAACGGATAGAATTGTTAAATTACAAGAAGAAGAACTTGAAGCAGCTCATTCAATTCAAAATCTTAGAACTAGGCAAGAATTAATCAGAAAAATTGACGCAAGTAACAGAGGCTATAGAATCACATTACTTGATCAAAATTCAAGACTTGATAGTGTAAATTGGTTCAGTAAAAAAATAAGCAAAAGTAACAACTGCCCATTCTGTGACACAGAAACTCAAAAAGCCAAAGAATATATCGGAAAACTAATTAATGTTAGTAATGAAATTTTAGAGAAGGGATACAAAACAAATGATCACCATACTGTTCTTAATGATGAGCTTGATAAGTTAAACAAAGAACTTGCGATTAAAGAAAAAGCAATAAATATTATTCGAGGCGAATTAAAAAATCTACAAAGTAATGATCGGACTATTGACAAAAGAATTCAAACAATTAACGCAATTTATAAATTTTCTGGGCAGCTGGAGGCTGATCTTAAAAATTACGATCAGCAATTAAATAATAGTGATCTTACTGAGCAGATCGAAATACTAAGAGACCGAATAGTTGTAATTAATGAAACTATAAAACAAGAAACGGTTGATAATAAAATAAAAAGTGCCAAAAGAAAAATAATTGATGCGATTAAACATTATGCTAAAATATTTAATGCAGCAAATCATGACGAACACATTGAATTGAACACCAAAGATCTAACCTTAAATTTTTTATCAAAAACTGGTAGAAATGAAGCATTGTATGAGATTGGAAGTGGCTCAAACTATATGGCATATCATCTTTCTACCATGCTTGCTTTGCATGAATTTTTCCTAAAACACAAAGATCATCCTGTTCCAAATTTTATTGTTTTTGACCAACCAAGTCAAGCATATTTTCCAGATACTGATATTGAATCTTCTGAAAAAAATGAAGATATTGATAGAGTGAAAAAGATTTTTGAAGCGTTGGCTAGTGCCGTTGAAAGAACACAAGGCAAGCTTCAAATTATTATTTTGGAACATGTTGGAAAATATGCTTGGGAAAACCAAACAAAAGTAAAACTAATAAAAAGGTGGAGAGATAATGAGGCCGATAACGCCTTAATCCCAAGAGAATGGCTTATCGAATAAATGTCCTAAATCAAAACATGCTGAATTCACTCAGGCTACCTGCAAGATATGCGCCTGATAAATAATGATTGACCAAAAAACTTCATCTTTGCTGTGTCCTGTAAATAATTTGGCTTAATCTCCTGACGCTAAAGCGATATGAGTAATGTAGGTTTTGCGAAGATTTTTGAATTTTACATCCCTGTCTGTTACAAGTTCTCTATAATGTGATTTAAGAGCAGGATGAAATGAAAAAGGACGCATATTTTATTGAAGGAATGGACTACAGTAGAAATCGCAGGTGTAAAAACAGTAATCCAGTAAATATAAGTAGGTGAGCGATATTTGAGAGCGATTAAAACAACCTAAAGTCGCTGAGTCCGCCCGCAATATGAGCACTCGACAGATAATGCTTTTTAAGCACCTCATCGCTGCTATGACCACTAAACAGCTTAGCCTTGTCACCCAAAGCCATGACTAAATAAGTCAAATAGGACTTCCTGAGACACTTAAAGGTCAATGGACGGTCAGTAACCAGGGTGATGTAATGATTGAACCCTCTGGAGAGCCCATTCATCATCAGGTTGGTAGTTTCATTCGCCTTTCTTTCAATGATGTAGCCGTCAGTATGTTTACGGTTTGAATACCCTAATTCCATTAGAAGTTCCATTAAGCTTGCCGTTATGGGAATGTGTTTGTTGTACTTGCCTTGATCCGTACCGGATTTCGCCCTGTTTACCTTCAAATTGGAGATACCAAAGGCTGAAACGCCATTTCCTAAGTCCACTATATCCGACCATTTCATTTGAAAAATCTCTTCTGTGCGCACCCCGGATTCAAGCGATAAACGGATTGCAGAAGCCAACCAATCCCGGTAGAGATTTCGATTCATACCGCTCATTTTTTTCCAACCGTTTTGGTAGGTAATTACTTTAAGCAGTTTTTCAAATTCATCTTTTGTAATAATATTTTTTTCCGTTTTCTCTATCTTCAACTCTACTCCGTCAAAAGGATTTTCAACCTTCAACCTTTTTACTTCACTACAGAAGTTGAAAAACGTTTTCATAATGACGAAATGTTTTGTGTATGTCGTATTGCCGAGTTTCAAATCGTCAACCAGATATTCGTGGAAAATCGAAATGTGATCATCTATAATATCTCGTACATCCAGAACATCAATATTGTACTTTTTATCTTTCAGTGATTTGCAGAATCGTAAGAACGTTCGTTTGCAATCAGAGACATGGGAAGCTGTACGCTTTCTAACCCTGTGTTTTGGAGTGTTTACTCCATTCATGCAATCTAAGAACTCAGCCATTAAATCGACTAATGTGCTTTTCTGTTTTGCCTTTGATTTTCCTGATGTCTGATATTTACTAATCTTCAGTTCTTCTTGAAATTTGTTTAACTCAACTAATGCAGTTTCAAAAGTGCCGTCAACAATTTTTGTGCGCCTCGCCTTGCTATTAGGGATGCACACCACTATGTTGTATCGATGATCATCTTTGAATTCACACGTATTGATACTCTTGCCCGTCAGTTTACATGGGCCACTCCCATCTGGTTGAAGCTGGAATTTGCACTTGAGGCAACGAACCTTGATGCCACAACGATTATACTTGGCAGGTATTTTTAACATGTTTATGCAGTTTTAATTTGAGACAAAAAATCCTGTGCTTGCTTACTCATCGTTTTATTATTTTTGAAAACTTTTTTAACCTTGTCAGTCACAGGGGCTTCAACTAAAGTTGAGAAGGTTGTTTTATCGTCATTATTTATTGCTTCCAATATTGAAGCAGGGTGTTCGTAATTCGCTTCCACAAACAACTTCAATTCTTTTTCCAGGAAAATATCAAGAAAATCTGCTACCGTGTACGTGCGTTTTCCAACATCAAAGAGAGGGATCTTGTTTTTTTTACACCAGACCCGAACAGACCGAACATCCTCGTAACCTAGCCATTCCAATAGTGTTTGAATGTCGACCAATTTTTCTTTCATGAGCATCGCAGTTTAAATAATTTATTTTAGAGTTTGCAATTTTTATAATTTTTAGTTTGCGCTTATTGTTCAACTTCTATGACTGTAAGTTCCTCGAACACCTCGTAGGTCATACCTTTTTCTTTGAACCTGTTCTTCGTGGTTGTTGCTAAGCCATCTTGAACCTGAATGACAATATCAGAATCGTGAACAATTTCTTGTGATCCTCGCATGAGTCCGGCTTTAGTTGATTGACAAATACTGATAATTGCAGCGTTCTTATATTTCCGTCTTATTGCCTTCATCTTATCCGCATCGATATTCATGTTATCCAGCGAGTCAATGAAAATAAACCGATAGGATTCAGCAGGCACAACCCTCATGATGTCATCAAAAGTTCTCAGGTCTGCGACAAAGAGTTGCTTAGAATCCACCTTGTTAAGCACGAACTTATTTTTGAAGGTCATTGAAAAACCCTCTTCACCGGAGATATAGATCACCTTTCCAAGATTGTCGGCAAGAAATTTCGCAAACTGTATGGCAAACGTAGATTTACCATGTCCTGGAAGACCATATAATACAGCAAAGAAATTCAAAGACGTGTTGCCAAAAAATGCATCCCACTTTCCATTAAATTGTAAAGTATCAAAGTGCATATTTTGTAATTGATCAGAGCTTATTATTTTTGGATTTTCACTTCTACTAGCAATCACCTCAATTGAATTTTTCTTTTGTATTTCTTCTCTTTGGAGTGTCAAATATTCTTCCTGATTCATGGCTGTTGAAATAGAATCAAGACTTAAAACCTCTGTTGGCAAAATTTCTACTGGGACAGATATTTTTGTTAAACTATTGTGAGCGCTAGAAAGTAATATTTGTTTTGTTGTTTCATTCGGAACATTATTTTCAATATCAATAGCTGCACTATCAGAAGTTGTTTGTCCATCAAGATTGACCGAACCGTCATTGTCTGGTGATGGTTCAGTGCTATTATCAATAGGTACAAAAAAACCATTGCCGTCATATCTAAGGCATAGTATTTTTTCAATAATGGTTGTAGCAAGTGCATGAGAAAGATTCATGCATACTCCATTACCCGCTGCTTTGCTCAGCTCAAATTGTGAAATTTTAATACCTTCTGGCAGAATGAAATCCCCTTCTTCAGCACCCATGAAGAACATCTTTTCCGCAAAAGTTGGTTTTCTCTTCACTCCGTCTTTAGCGACCCACAGGGGTGAACCCGAAGTAAGTGTTGTCATAAAATCTAAATCTGTGCGGATCTTATCTGTGAAGTTGCCACTAAACCAACGGTCTATATCCATCAATTCTCCAACACGCTTAGCCTTTTCTGGCTCGGCCACTGGAAATACTGGAAGTTTATTCCACCTTTCTGCGATAAACTCAAACACTGTTCTCGTCCTTGATTGTCTGCCTTCAGCATAATGGATTGCATTCATATGCATATATGCAAGTTTGAATGGCAATAGTTTTGACTGTTGCAGAAGCTTTAGTAGAGTTTCGCGTTCTTGTTTTTCGAGTAGCTCCTTTGCTTCTTCCATCAATGCTACATCCGGATCAAGCTCTTTAAGAATCCGAAGAAATTCAAATATTAATTTTGTTCTCCCCCTGTCCCGCGTGCGATTGAGCTTAGTCAAATCAGTACAAGGAGGGCCACCGATAAGTATTATTATAATATCTGGACCATACACTTTTACGCATTGTTCCCGGATCTCTCCGCCGTTGATTTCTTCAACTTTCTTGTGCCGGTAAAAGCGGCCATCTTCTTCCCACCATTCATTAGACAAAGAAATATTTTCCTCCTTCTCCCTTTCTTTCATTTTAAGTACATCCTCCCACGTTATCTCTATACAAGGCGTTAACACGGGTGTCCCATCGGGGTATTTAAAATTAGCGGCATGAATCATTGCTGGCCACTTATTTATCTCACAGGCAAACCCAGGCAATGCACCTAATTTTACCCACGCTTTTAGAAACAGATCGAGATTTGAAAAAAGCGATACGACTATTATTTTCTTTTTCATATGGTTTCGGTTATTGGTTATTGATTATTACCTCTATGTCTGCATCGCAAACAGGGCATTTGCATCTTATTGATTTCGTTCCTGCTTGCTCTATAGCAGGTTGAACAGGAGTGTCGTCTAATGACTGTCACTGCTGCTCCACAGTCATTAGACGACACTCCTGTTCAACCTGCTAT
>JAWXBT010000354.1:0-3219 GCA_034440315.1 bacterium | reverse complement strand
GCAATATAGTCGGTAAAAGGCGCAGCCATAGTCTGACTGCTTGTTCCATCACCAGTCCCTAGTTCAATCCAGTTACCTGTAATATCAATATCTCCAATACCAGAGCCCGGGGTGATTGCAGCTTGGGCTGCACCGGAGGATCTGCCCATCGTGAACCGGATGCCGGTGGATGTTGAGCTATTGGTAATAGCTAATTTTCCGTTAGTTAGTGTGATGACATTCCAGAATTTACTTTGACTAGTATTCACAGTGACCGTCGCATTATTAGTAATCACCAACGTATCGTTTGAATTCCAAGTTGTCGGTGTATAGGCAATACATGTAAGTGTTTGCGAAAGAGTTGTTTGGGCAACCCAAGTGATTCCATCGTAACTGTAGGCTCCACCTGAAGTCGAACCGCTGGCAACAGCACTAAATAGGTTATTACCAAAAGCCACACCTACCCAGCTTCGAGAATTTGGAAGAGTCCCAGTACTCCAAGTAATACCATCGGCAGAATAGGCAGCGGTAGTAGAAGGCCCCGTGGCAACTGCAACAAAAGTTCCATTTCCATACGTTACTGAGCTCCAGCTGGCGGCGGACGGCATCGTCGTGTCGTTCCAGGTTGCACCACCGTCTGTAGAATACGCCCCACTAGCGTTACCTGAAGCAACAGCGACAAAAGTACCTTCACCATAAGTAATTGATGTCCAGTTGCGAGCTCCGGGGAGTGCCCCTCCGGCGCTCCAGGTTGTTCCGTTGGTTGAGTAATTTGAGTTAGTACTGTTATAAGAGAGAGCAACAAAACGATCATTTCCAAAAGTTAAAGCTCGCCAATCGCCACTTGTTGTCAGTGCGCCGGTAGCAGTCCACTTAGCACCATCAGGAGAATAAGCACCTGCAGTTGAAGCTCCACCTGATACAGCCACAAATGTGGAGAGCCCATATGCGACTGCATACCAAGAAGCAGTTGCCGGCATTGTCCGCAAAGTCCATGTTGCGGTTACCCCGGCAGGGGACGAAGCAGCAATGGTTCCTGATGTTGAGCTGACTGCGACAACAATATTATTTCCATAACAGACTGATTGCCAGGCAGAAGAAGAGATTATGGTGGCAGTAATCCAGGTGGCAATACCGGTGGCTTGGGTTTGGTAGGTAGCTGAGCCTGAGGGGAGCGCAACAAAAGCGATGCCGGCGGACATAGCAAATGCATCATCAGCATTGACACTTCTATCAACTGTTATTGTTGCCATCTATGCGAAACCTACCTTTAATAAATGATTTAGCGGTAAAGTTTTTAAAATATGAATGATTATATTGCCTGACATGCTGTCTATAATTTACCTCTTTTTGACCAATAATTTCAACTGATCTCAGGACAACTAGATTAGCTGTATTTTTATCAGATTTAACATGATATTATGAGTTTGTTATGAGTCAGGGCAAAACTGCAAAATACCCAAAAGTACTGATTGTAGAAGACGATCCTATTATTTCGAAATCCATAAAAATCCAATTTGAAAAAATTAATTATGTTGTTAAGACTGTTGCAAGTGTGAAAGAAGCCTGGGATTGTTTGAGTGAATTTAAGCCCACTGCTGTTGTTTTAGACCTACTTTTACCTGATAAAAATGGTTTTGAGTTTTTAAAAGAGGTTAGAGAGAGTGAGAAATGGAAAACAATGCCCATTATTATTACAACGAATTTAGATACTGAAGAGGATATTGATAAAGCCTATCTGCTGAGTGCTGCAGAGTACTTAGTTAAAAGTGACTTAACCTTAGTGGAGCTGGTGAATAAAGTCACAAACCATATAAACTTGTCTACCTACTCACAAAAAACACTTTCGTAAACTTGCTATTTTGAACTACAATCTCTTGAGTATGTTCAGCTGGGAAAGAATCTCAAGAAATATTCATTTAAATATTTTGTTTTTGACTTTGGTGATAATTACACCGGTCATAATATTTATCTTTTATCTCAATTTAACTCAGTTAAAAAGAGCCGAAGAAATTGAAATAGACAGACTCAGTAATACAGCCAATCTGATTTCCACATCCTACATTCAGGTAGTTGAGGGTGCCCGTCAATTATTGATAACGCTTTCTGTTTCAGGTCAAATACAGGAGATCAATTGTTCGGAGTATCTAGCAGGATTACTTAGTAAATATCAAAGATACAGTAATATTTCATATGCCAATTTAAATGGAGAAGTACTTTGCAGCGGCGTTCCGCTGGTTAAAGACGTTAATGTCTCCGAAAGACTTTTCTTTAAATCAACAATTTCCGATAAAGATTTTTCGGTGGGAGAATATTCGATCGGACCGGTTACGGGTAAGCCGATTATTACTTTTGGATTCCCGTACGAGAATGAACAGGGGCAATTACAGGGCGTGGTATACGCTTCTATTGATTTAAATTGGTTGAGTAATTTGACAAAGAATTTTGAAGTTGATGATAAGGTGCAAGTATTGGTGCTGGATTGGAAAGGAAGGATCCTTGCCAATTATCCAGATCAGACAAGAATGCTTGGACAAACATTTCCAGATATTTCTGATTCAGGCATAAAAGAAACTTCCGGGGTTGACGGAATAGAGCGAATTTATGCATTTGAGAAGATAGGTACTTTAAAGGATGGTCCGATTGTGGCAGTGGGAATGACTGAAGTTGAAATTTATAAAGACTCAAATAAGGAGTTCAATAAGTCGATTATAATTTCCCTTTTAATTGCTTTTTTATCAAGCATATTTGGTTTTTGGATGGGATCATTAATTCTAAAAAGAATAGTCGCTGAGCTTGAAAAAATCCAGGAGTTGAGGCGAAGCTTTGTGTCGCTTGTTTCTCACCAGCTAAGGACGCCATTAACGGGTATTAAATATTTGTCGGAGATTTTGATTTCCCAGTCAATCGGAAAATTAAATAGCAAGCAAACTGAATTTACTAAAAACATCGAAAGTGCGGCAAACAGGCTGATTTTTATGGTGAGGACCTTACTTGATATTTCCAAACTCGAGCTTGAAAAGCCAAAGCTTGATCTGGAAAAAGTGAATCTTTCCGAAGTCTTCAAGCAGGAAAAAGATAATATTAATCAACTGTTTAAAAAAAGTAAATTAGGTTTTAAGTTTTTAAACAAAAAAAAGGTAGTTGTTTATGCTGATGTTAAATTAATGCGCCAGGCTGTGTCGATTTTACTAACCAATGCCGCAAAATATAGTCACCCTGGCACGACGGTATTTATTG
>JAWXBT010000353.1:0-5131 GCA_034440315.1 bacterium | reverse complement strand
TTATATACGTTCGACCCCACTGTGTTTTCATATAAATCTCACGCTCATAAGCATCTTTTGAGTCTATATAGGCTTCGTAATAGATTAACACAAAAGGAGAACGTTTTTTAGTTGAAGCAACTTTTTTCGCATTATGCAGTTTTAGCCTAGCTTTCAGGTCTTTTGTACAACCAATATACAAATCATTATCTTTCTTGCTTTGGAGCACGTAAACGTACTGCACAATGGGTAGATAAAAACTTTAGAGGGTAAATTACATCATGTGCTATTTTGACTCTCTCCACCTTTTGATTTTCCATTTTCCACCAGGCCCCGAAGAAAAAAGCGGCTGCGCTAACCCTGTGCTGTAAATCACTTGAACATTGTTGCTAAGTGTTAATTTATACGAAGTAACTTCGCGCAAAATTACATTATTAGAAAGACTGACTTCTCCATGTGGAGCATAGAGAAGTAATCTTCCTGTAACATTGTTACCCACAGAAATTGCCAATGCGGCTCCACCAGATTCGGCACCTGTATTACGGGAAATAAGCATCACATAGGAATCTGCGTTAGGGATACCGTTTGCGTTAGAACCGTAAAACATCGGGTTGTTACTTATGCCAATAGTGCCTCCACTTACCCTATTCGACGTTTTATCTACAATAATAGTTACACTATTGTTGCCAACAGAGTCATTAACTTTAAATGTCGGATTGCCACTTATTGTAAGGTTGCCATTTATCCATACAGTACCGACAAGAGTAACAACTGTGCTGTTACCACTAATCGTTACGTCGCAATTAATTTGATTTGGCCCAATAGTTGTCGAAGAATTTATGACATAAGGACATGTATTAATTACCCCACCTGCCGTAGCGTCACCTTCCCATTGATCGAGCAAAGAATCTGAGATGGGCATGGGAACAGAAATCTGATTTGAGCTACCTGGATATTTTGTACCTTTAACTACACTTGCAACGTCGATTGTTTGGTAATAAGCATCTTTATCTGCAATTGAATTAGTAATACTGCTGGCATACAAGCTTGATGTGGCATGCACCCTTCCAATACTCCCTGTGTTCCCAGTAGAAACAGCGTCTCCCGCTATAGTGTTGCTACCGCTACTATCACCCAGTATTGGGCCATCAGAATACACGTTGCCAATAATGTCCGAATTATTAAGCATACGTAAGCCCCCAGGCCCAACTTGAACAGCAAAATTAAAAGCAAACCCATCAGTAACTGTAAGTCTCTTTACCACACTACGAATAAGATTTCTATTGTTCCCTTGGGAAAAAATTTCTTTCTCATTGCTTCCTATCGGAGTAACGGTGGTAGTCGATGTTGCTCCGGCTAACGCCATGGTCACTGGTAAGGTGACCACAATATTATTACGAATCCGATAATAAACATCCTCACTTCCAGCTTCAGCAGTAAAATAACTTTGTTTAGAAGAATGCAAATCAATTTGCCCTTGAAGTTGATGAACAATGGGTGACACGACACCAAGGACCACAGTTGAGGCTGCTATGGTAAAAAGAATTACCGCCGTCATGAGTACTTGGCCTTGTTGATTATGAAGAAAGCTTTTTTTTACCTGTTTCATAGATTTTGGTAAAGTGTTTGTGTTATTGAACTGGATAGGACCCCCTCATAACTACGGTTGAGTAAAAATTCTTTACTTTATAACTCGCTCCCTGACCGCTTTCTACTGTCATCTCAATCTTTACGGCATTCGACTGTGTAGACGAGATGGACCGAAACACAAGATTAGTAACTCTGGCTGACGCGTTCGATAGGGGTCCAATGTCTGTGTCAGAGACCGCGATACGAATAGCTTGCCCGCTCAAAAAAAACTTTATCGTTGTCGCCGTCCCTGCTTCATCTTGTGTATTGATAGTAAGCTGGCCAGGAGAGGTACCTAGGGTACTTTGTGTTACATTTATACTTAATGCATCTCTAATATCTCTGGTCATTCTTTCCATAGCTATTTGAGCAGTTGATTCTATCGTTTGGGTAGATTGGATGGTTCGAAATGAACGAGTCAGTAATGCCAAAGCGTTTACCACGACAACTAACACGAGGAGTAAAATGACAATGTATACAATGGTTTCAACCAATGAAAATCCACGATTTTGATGTTTATCCCTTCGTGTTTTTGTAAAGAAAAAAGTCATCAGTTATTGAAGATATTAGTAAGGTATGTAGACAACGACCGTGTAGTAGTAGCTCCGTTTGACGACCATGACACGGAAACTGTAACAAGTCTGATATTTGCATCTAACGTTCCTTCAGATGAAACAATATTTTGTGCGTTATTACGATATACATTTCCTAAAGTGACTTTACGTTCAAAAGTACCGTCCACAAACGTGTTCGTGGTTGTTGCTTTCCAAGTTGCACCATCAAATGTCAAATAAAATGGGGTGTTTACTGACTGCGATACTATTTGTGCCGTCCATCCATTATCACGCATAACACGCACGACTTCCTGTCCCTCTTCTTCTAAGAAGGTCGCTTGCACTTTTGCTGTATTGGCGGTGGACAATTTCAAAATATTACTAAATACCAACATCAACGATAGGGTTACAACGAGACACACACTAGTTGCAATAACAGCTTCTACAAGAGCGAAGCCGTCAGTTTTTTTAATGTTGGATATCAGTTTTATTTTAGTAAACTTTGACATGAAACTAATTAGTTTGGAAAAGGCCCGTACCATATATTGTAACTGTTTTTGTCCTAGTTGTACTGGCGACAAGAGCCATAGTCACAGTCCCACTTTGGACAGTCTCTCCTGTTAATCTCTGAAAAATAACATCTACTCCTCCACCGGCCAAATTAATGCTATTAATATTAACTCTCTTATTCAGCAAATTAACAACATTTGATGAGTTGCCAGGCACGAAAGTATTACCTTCAAAAAGGGTAACTTGGGAACTTTCAAGATGCACACCAAATTGATTCGCGTTTTTCGAAGCCAAAGTCAATAATCAGGCTTGCCCCAACACTGAGCTCAATAAAAGCGAACTTGTGTCCAATGCTTTCGCGCTATTCAAATCAGAAAATGTTTGAAAGGTCACACTAAGTAACAACGCAAAAATTCCAACCACCACGAGCACTTCTGGGAGCGTAAAGCCGACTCTTTTTTGATCAAAATAGATCATTACGTTTTAAATTGCATCTACCAGCGAATATGTCGGTGCAGCATAGAAAGAGCAAAGAATCCTACTGCTACTCCCATCATTACCATGAGGAATGGTTCTATGATTGTGGACATATCCTTGGTCTTTTGATCAACCTCATCTTCATAAAAAATGGCCACACCCAAAAGCATATCTGACATCTTGCCAGTCTCTTCCCCAACGCTCATCATTTCTCCAACAAATACAGGATAAAGATTTTCATTTTCAATAAATACTGAAGAGATCGGATCTCCTTTTTGAATAACCGCCTGCGCCTTTACAAGAACTTCTTTATAGTATGAGTTCTGCATCACGTCAGCGGTAACCTCAATTGCAACCACAATATCAACCCCTGAAGAAATGAGTGATGCCAGGGTGCGCGCAGTACGAGCGGCATTTATTTCTTTTACAATGTTACCAATGATTGGGAACTTCAAAATAACCAAATCTAAGAACCTTTTTCCTTTTTTATTTCTCGCAAAAAGGACCAGAGAAACAACGAAAGCAACAATCGCCAGCAGTGTTACAAGATAATGATTTCTCAAAAAATCACTAACGCCAATAATAAGTTGAGTACTTTTAGGTAACTCAATCCCAAGACCCACGAAGGTAGATGTGAGAGTCGGCACCATATACACAAGCATCAATATGGCAATAATAATCATTATCCCAAAAATAACAGCTGGGTACATAAGCGCCCCGCGAATTTTTTTTGTAAGTTGATATGTTTTCTCCATCTGAACCGACACAACCTTAAGTGAGCCAGCTAGATTTCCACTCTCTTCGCCAGCTTTCACCATCGATATGAAAAGTGGAGAAAAAACATCTGTTTTTTTCTTCATTGCCTCTGAAAGACTCTGCCCCTTACTAATATCTTCATTTAATTCAGCGAGTATCTGTTTTAATTTTTTGTTTTTTGATTGCTTTTCCATTACAGAAAGAGCCCTAGTCACCGCAAGGCCAGCCTCTATCATTGCTGCCAGATTTCTAGCAAACATTATTTTTTCGTGAGTTTTAACTTTTGAAAAAAGGGTGCCAAGTTTTTTTATTGCAAAAACAGACCTACTTCTTATCTCAGTCACACTGGCAATCATGCCTCCTTCTGCTTTGACTTTACGATACACGACAAAACGATCCGTAGCCTCTATAACTCCTTCGTATAACTTACCTTCCTTGTTTAATGCTTTATATGAAAATTTTGACATATGATTATTCATCAGATGAAACGACTCTCAATACCTCCTCGATGGTTGTAATGCCCTGTACTGCCTTGAATACTCCATCTTCAAGCATGGTGAGCATTCCTTCACTTTTTGCCTGCTCTTCTAATTCTTGGGTGGTCACACCCTTCATAATCAAATCCTTAATTGATGTCGTGACCTTGAGTACTTCATGAATACCAATACGACTTTTATATCCGTCCTCACTGTCAGCGCTTGGTTTGGCTTTGTACATTGGTATCTTATCCCAAGTAGCGCCCTTTTCTAATATTTTTTCTTCCTTAAGAGTACTCAGGACCCTGTCTAAATTAACAATCTTTTCAAGCTGAGCAATTTCCTCTTTTGACAAAAAATATTTTTCTTTTGTATCTGCCAAACGGCGGATAAGTCTCTGGGCAATAATTACTGAAAGAGTGGAGGTTAAAAGAAATGGCTCAATCTTCATATCTACAAGCCGGGCAATCGTTCCTGCCGCAGAATTAGTATGCAAAGTAGAGAGAACCAAGTGACCAGTAAGTGAAGCATTAATGGCCAAAGAGGCGGTTTCTGTATCACGAATTTCTCCAACCATTATCACATCTGGGTCCTGCCTAACTAAAGTTCGAAGACCTGTGGCGAAAGTAAATCCAATTTCTGGCTTCACTTGAGTCTGATTAACTCTTTTCATTTGGTATTCAATCGGATCTTCAATGGTAGATATATTCACGTCCGGAGTATTCAAAATATCAAGCATTGTATAAAGGG